>JANYIY010000238.1 GCA_025358615.1 Gammaproteobacteria bacterium
ATAAAGGCGACATGCGCAACATACAGGAGCGAGCCGATGGCTCCGAGCGCCAGTATTTTGATGGCTGTGCTCTGTTTGACGTGCATTGCCGCCGGTTTACGTTCTTCTGATGTCGCTTTGAACATGCTCAATGCTGCAATACCGCATTTTTTTGGCAGGCGGGACATAGCGCATTAATTGGCGGTATGCAGCCAGATAGTTGATTAATGGCAGCCGCGGGACAGCACCTATCGCGTCTAGGTGTCGTCCTACGTGCAACCCGATGTCACGCTGGCGATAGCCGGAAAAGCCTCGCACCATGGGCCGCAACCTGCGGTGTGATGACGTCCCGCACCGTGTCCTGTGCCGTAAGTTGCCACAGATCGCGGATGCGTACGCGGCCGCTCAATCCCAAATCCGTGAGCCGGATCGTAATGGGTGCGTCGGCGACGGCAGGAGTGGCGTCGCGCAGATTGAAAAGCGCAAGGTAGGTGTCGGCGCTGCGCGTCGCCCTGGCCTGCCACGCAGCCAGGCCATCGCTGCGAAATATTTCGCGATTGTCCTCGCTCGACTGGTTGACGGCGAGGACCGCGTCATTGGTGAGCAGGGACAAGGTGAAGTCATCGAGTTTGGTCAGATCGCCACCCATGATGAGCGGTGACCGCGCGATCGACCACAGAGTGAACAAAGTGATCTGTTCCGTGCTGCTCAGCCGTGTTTTGCGGCGTCCCATCTCGAGGACGCCGAGCGGCAGCATATCCGCATCCGGCCAATTGCCGTCGCGTCGGTAAGCGCTCCAATTCCTCAGCCTTTCAAACTGCTCCTTGAGCGAGGCCCAAGTATCCCAAAGATCATCGCTGATACGCCACATATTGGCGTTCTGCGCGACATCGGCCGCTGCATCCAAGGGCATTTCGCCGGGCGACAGCGACAGGAGCATCGGTCGGCCGCAACGATTGAGGGCGCGCCGCAAGGCGTGAATCTCGGGCTGATTGCGCGAATACGGCCGGCTCATGTCGTCGGCCTTGATGAAGTCGACTCCCCAGGAGGCGTACAGCGCAATCACCGAGTCGTAATACTCCTGCGCGCCACGCTTCGACATATCGATGCCGTACATGTCGCCATTCCAGGGACAGACATTGATGCGGTCGGCAATATCGGCGGCACGGTAGCGCGACGCCGCAATGGGGGTGCTTCGCTCCGCGGCTTGACGCGGTACCCCACGCAGCATGTGAAGCCCGAATTTCAAGCCCAGGCTGTGGACGTAGTCCGCCAGCGGCTTGAATCCCGCACCCGATGCGGATGAGGGAAAGCGGTTGGGTGCGGGCACGAGCCGGCCCCATTGATCCATCGACAATTCTGCGCCGCGGCGGTAGTCGTAGCCGCTGGCGCCGGGCTCGTACCACTGAATGTCGATCGTGAAGATATTGTATCCATGCGGCAGCAGGCGCGTGGCCATGACTGCGGCATTGGCCCGAGCCGCCTCTTCATGGATGGTTGGGCCGAAACTGTCCCAGGAATTCCAGCCCATGGGTGGAGTCGGGGCCAGGCTGCGAAAGTCCACCGCGGCCCGCGCAGTCTGCGGCCGCGGTGCATCCTGTGCCGCCTGCGTTGTCCGCAGTACGGCGGGGCTCATAGCCAGCAAGCCCAACAGGTCGCGCCGCGACAGTCGATTCATGGTTTCTCCAGCATTGCCACCAGCGCGGCTCGCGCGTTCGTGGAATGTACAGGCAGCGCGAGCACATCGCCGGGCCGCGCCCACTCAAGCGCGTGGCGGGCGGCTTGCACTTCGCTGTCGCGCATCGATATCTTCGACGCAGAAAATCCCAGGCGCTCGAGCTCGGCGCGAAGGATGCGCGGTATTTCGCCGCGGGCGCGGCCTCGCAAATGGCTCTCGTCTTCCTTGACGACAATGAGATCGGGCGCAAATTCAGCGGCGACTCCGGCCAATTGCGCGATGTCGGCATCCTGGCGGTTGCCCGCGTGACCGAGCAACATTCCAAGCCGGCCGCTCGCGCCGCGCAGATGAGTGGCGACGTTGAGAAATCCGCGCAGGCCAGCGGGATTGTGTGCATAGTCGACCAACACAATCACCCCGTTCACGTCGAAGCGCATCATGCGTCCCGGGTTGTCGCTACGGTGGGACCCAAAGCGCGCGAACACGGCGGCGATCGTCGCCGCTGCGATGCCGAGGCTGTGGGCGGCCAGAGCCGCGGCGGCCAAATTGGCGACGTTGTAGGTTGCCGTCCCATTCATGGACAGCGGCATGGCGGAGATCAATCCCAAGTCGTGCGCGGTGCCGCCATGGGTCAGATGCAACCTTCCCTCCTGCACGCCACAGGTCGAGGCGCCACGCCGACCATGGTCGCGCAATGTGTGCTGATCCTCACTGACGGCAAACCAGCCGAGCGGCGGGCAACGCTCGAAGCGCCGCACCAGTTCACCCGCGCGCGCCCGCAGCTGTGCATCGTCCGCGTTCAACACCAGCAGACCGCGCGGCGCCACGACGGCAGCTACCGTCAACTTGACGTCCGCGAGCCCGGCGAGGTCATCGATACCGTACTCACCGAAGTGATCCGCACTCACATTGGTGATGACGGCGACGTCGGCCTGTGACACCGCAATTCCACGACGCAAGATGCCGCCGCGGGCGGTCTCCAGTATGGCGGCTTGCGTGCGGCGTTCGCGTAGCACCAAACGCGCACCGGCAGGCCCGGAATAATCTCCTGTCGCCAGCGCATCGTCATCGAGAAATACGCCGTCGGTGCAGTTATAACCCGCACGCCAGCCGTGACTTCGTGCGCAGGCGGCGAGCAAGCGCACAGTGGTGGTCTTGCCGTTGGATCCGGTGACGATGGCTGTGGGGATGTCGTGTAATTCCCGCCAGGAAACATCGGCGATGTCCGGCAACGCGGCCAGCGCAAAGGTGCGACCGCCTTCGCCTGACCCTAGGGTCAATTCCGACTCGTCAACGACGCGCGGCAGCTGCCGAGACTCTGCGGCATCGAGCAGCGCGCGAAGTTTGGGGTGAGACTCCAGCGACGCCAGCCGTTCGAAGCGTGCCAGCGCCGATGCTGTGTCCAGCACCGGCCGCGAATCCGAGGACGGCTGCGGCGAATTCTCCGCCGCGTCCAATGCCGCCGCAATCAGTGACTGCTCGAGACCGGCCCAATGCGCCGGGTCGCGTTCGACCAAGGAAGCGCACAGCGCCCACTCATTGACTTCGGTGGCCAGGAACAATTGATCGTAGGGCGCGGCGATGGCGAGCAATGTGCCGCCGGCGTGCCTCCGTGCCATGGACTTTGGCCGTAGCCAACGCAATCGTGCGCCGGCCTGCTGCACGCGCGTCCGCCAAGCGTGTAGCAGCGCGTCACCCATGGGTATATGGGCATCGAGTACTGCGCCGGTGGCAGAAAAGAACAGATTGGCGCCCGTGAGGCGCCGCGAATCCTCGAAGGGCAACGCAGGCGGAGCGTTCAGTCCTCGCCCTCCGGCGCCATGCGAATTCCGCGCTCATCGCGGATCAATCCTTCGAGGTTGAAGTCCGGCGCCGGCGCCGGCGCGATGGTGACACCGGAATCGAGTTGCGTTGCCGCGCTCACACCGGCGCGCGCGCTGCCATTGCCATTTGCGACGTGCGCGCCGGCGCTGGCAGCGGGCGGCGCGGGCGTAGTCGCTGCGGCGGCGATATGAACGGTCTGCGCAGCAGCTCCGCTCGGCTTGAACTTGGTGATCTGTTTCCAGGAACGCACCAAGGCATCGGCAAAGATCAGCAGCAAGTCTCCCGGCTCGCCCATGCATAATGCAGCCTCAATGGCGTCTTGCTCGTCCGGGATGATGGAGATTTCACTCTCGGGCACTCCCGCGGCGCGCAACGCCCGCGCTTGAATGCGCGGCACTTCGTCCTGCGTGCGGTCGCGCAGATTGTCGTCGCGCCGACAGATGTAGTGATCGAAGCGGCCGGCAACGGCGTTGGCGATTGCCACCAGATCCTCGTCGCGCCGATCGCCCGGTCCCGCCAGCACCACGATGCGCCGGCCCGTCACGTCAAGGCGCTGCGCGAGATCGGCCAGCATGCCGACGGCATGTGCGTTGTGCCCGTAATCGAACAACACCTTGAACGGATGTTCGTTGAATACATTCATGCGACCAGGAGCCTGATAGAACGTCGAGTCGAAAGTACGCAGTCCCTGGCGGATGGCATCGAGCTTGATGCTGAGTGAGAAGGCCATGGCCGCGGCAAACATTGCGTTCTGTACGTTGTGAGTGGCACGGCCCTCGAGGGTCGCCGGAATCAAATGGGTCCAGAGCAGGGGAATATGGCTGCCGCGATCGTACAGCGTGATCATTTGGCCATTGACCCCGGCTTCGAGCGCGCAGGCCCGGCCGCCGGCGCGGATGCGCTCGCGCACCAGCATGTGCTGCGGATTCATGGTCACGTAGCAAATGTTCTTGGCTTCGGTGTAGCCCGACATCTTGAGCACCAGAGGATCGTCGGCATTGAGCACGGCACAGTCGGTTGCGACCTCCACCACGATGCGCTTCAATTCGGCCAGTTGCTCGAGCGTGTCGATGCCTTTGAGCCCCAAGTGGTCGGACTGGACATTGATTACGGCCCCGACATTGACTTCTCTCACCCCCATGCCGGCGCGCAACAATCCGCCGCGCGCGGTCTCGAGCACCGCGATGTCGATCTGCGGATCTGCCAGCACCATGCGCGCCGAGATCGGGCCCGTCATGTCGCCCTGCACGGT
>JANYIY010000264.1 GCA_025358615.1 Gammaproteobacteria bacterium
CCCCGCCCTTGGATGTTCGGAGCGGAGGGGGGCGCGTGGACTAGAAGTTGCGGCTCTCGCCGAGCTTTTCGACTTTTTCGAAGACCTGCGCCGGTTGATCGCCGATGCGCGAGTATTCGTGTTTTCGCGACATGTCTTCGAGGACACGGTCGCGTTCCTCAGCGGTGAAAAACCAATGAGTCCTTTGCCAGTCCGTGCCAAGCAGATTGGCGAACGGGTCGCCGGGCTTGAGGCATACGCGGATACCATAAGGTCGCGGCAGCACCGGCAGAGTGCGTACGAGATTTTGAGCGTTTGCGATTCCCATGACGCTCGAAAGATAACGGAATCGACGCTAGGCTGCCAGCTGAATAGCATTGCAGGTGCATGCTAGACTCCGCCGCCTTCCAACGAGGTAATTGATGGCATCGTCCTACACGGCCTCCGATATCGAGGTATTGAGCGGCTTGGACCCGGTTCGCCGGCGGCCGGGCATGTATACCGACACCACGCGGCCGAACCATCTCGCGCACGAGGTGATCGACAACAGCGTCGACGAAGCGCTCGCGGGCTACTGCGACAAGATCGATGTAACGGTGTTCAAGGACGGTTCCTTGCAGGTAGAGGACAACGGCCGGGGCATGCCGGTCGACATTCACCCGAAGGAGAAGATCAGCGGCGTTGAATTGATCCTGACGCGCCTGCACGCCGGCGGAAAATTCAACGACAAGACCTACCAGCATTCCGGCGGCCTGCATGGCGTGGGCGTATCCGTGGTCAACGCGCTGTCGAAGCACCTGGAGTGCTGGGTGCGCCGCGGCGGGAAGGAATACAACATCAGCTTTGCGGGCGGCCGCCTCAAGTCCAAGCTCGAGGTCGTGGGCGAGGTAGCGAAATCGAAAACCGGCACGACGTTGCGGTTCTGGCCCGATCCGCAGTACTTCGATACCGACAAATTCGCGATCCCGAAACTCAAGCAGGTGCTTCGGGCGAAAGCGGTGCTATGCCCCAAGCTGCGCGTCACTCTTAGTAACGAATTCACCGGCGAACGCGACGAGTGGTTGTACACCGGCGGCTTGCATCAGTACTTGGCGGAAGAGCTGGGCAAGGGGCAATGGCTGCCGGCCGAGACCTTCTACGGCAAGCGCGACATCGACGGTGGCTCGCTCGATTGGGCGTTTGCCTGGATACTCGAGTCCGAACACGGCGTTACCGAAAGCTATGTCAATCTGATTCCGACGGTCGAGGGCGGAACGCACGTGAACGGCCTGCGCGCCGGAGCCGCGGACGCGGTGCGTGAGTTTTGTGAGTTCCGCAATCTGGTGCCGCGAGGCCTGAAGCTCACGCCCGAGGATGTCTGGGACGGTGTGAGCTTCGTGCTGTCGATGAAAATGCGCGAGCCGCAGTTCGCCGGGCAGACCAAGGAAAAACTCTCCTCGCGTGAATCAGCCGGCATCGTGCAGGGGGTGATCAAGGACGCCTTTGCCCTGTGGCTCAACCAGCATCCTGACCAGGGCGAAAAAATCGCCATGCTGGCGATCGCGAACTCGCAGCAGCGCTTCAAGGATAGCCAGAAAATCGCCCGCAAGCGGATCGTCTCAGGCCCTGCGCTGCCGGGCAAGCTCGCCGACTGCGTGAGCCAGGATCCGGCGCGCGGCGAGCTGTTCTTAGTCGAAGGAGATTCGGCCGGCGGCTCGGCCAAACAGGCGCGCGATCGCGTCACACAGGCCATCATGCCGCTGCGCGGAAAGATTTTGAACACCTGGGAAGCGGATACCGGCGAGATTCTTCAATCGCAAGAAGTGCACAACATCAGCATCGCCATCGGCGTCGATCCGGCTGCGGCAGATTTGTCCGGGCTGCGATACCACAAGATTTGCATTCTTGCCGACGCGGACAGCGACGGGCAGCACATCGCCACGCTGCTCTGTGCCTTGTTCTTGCGTCACTATCGGCCGCTGGTGATGGCGGGTCACGTGTATGTGTGCATGCCGCCGCTGTTTCGCATCGATGCCGGCAAGGAAGTCATTTATGCGCTCGATGAGGCCGAGCGGGACAAGGCGCTGAAACGCATCGCCGTCGAAAGCCCGCGCACCAAGCCGTCGGTAATGCGCTTCAAAGGTCTGGGAGAAATGAGCCCGCTGCAATTGCGCGAAACCACCATGGCGCCTCAGACGCGCAGGCTGGTGCAGATGACCATCGATGCGAAGGACAGCCCGGATCAAATGCTCGACATGCTGCTGGCAAAAAAACGCGCCGGTGACCGGCGCGAATGGCTCGAGAGCAAGGGCAATCTGGCGCGCGTTTAGCGCGGCGACATCATCATGAAAGATCAAGAACTAAACTTCGAAGGGGTGGAGCAAGAGCCCCTGAAGTCATTCGCGGAGCGCGCCTACCTCGATTATTCGATGTACGTGATCCTGGACCGGGCACTGCCGCATTTGGGGGACGGGCTGAAGCCGGTGCAGCGGCGCATCGTCTATGCGATGAGCGAGCTGGGCCTCGCCGCAGGCGCGAAACCCAAGAAATCCGCGCGCACCGTGGGCGACGTCATCGGCAAATTTCATCCGCACGGCGATTCCGCTTGCTACGAAGCCATGGTGCACATGGCGCAGGACTTTGCGTATCGCTATCCCATCGTCGACGGCCAGGGCAATTGGGGCTCGACCGATGATCCAAAATCCTTCGCGGCGATGCGCTACACGGAGTCGCGGCTGACGCGCTATGCCGCATTGCTGCTGCAAGAGCTCGGTTCCGGCACCGTCGAATGGGCGCCGAATTTCGACGGCTCGCTAGATGAGCCCGTCATGCTGCCGGCGCGGGTGCCGAACTTGCTGCTGAACGGCGGCTCGGGCATCGCGGTCGGCATGGCCACCGATATTCCACCGCATAATTTGCGCGAAGTGGTCAAAGCGTGTGTGGCGCTGCTCGATGATCCTGACTTGAGCACGCGCAAGATCATGGCGCATGTGAAAGGGCCGGATCTGCCTACGGGAGGCGAGATCGTCTCGCCGCGCGACGAGTTGGTGCGCATGTACGAGACCGGCTCCGGCAGCTTCAAGGCGCGCGCGACCTATGAAATCGAGGATGGCGAGATCGTCATCGATGCGCTGCCGTTCCAGGTGTCGGGCAGCAAGGTACTGGAGCAGATCGGCGGGCAGATGCAGCTGAAAAAGCTGCCCATGGTCGAGGACATCCGCGACGAGTCCGATCACGAGAATCCCACCCGGCTCGTGATCGTGCCGAAGTCAAATCGCGTGGATACGACGGCATTGATGGCGCATCTGTTCGCGACCACGGACCTGGAGCGCAGCTACCGCGTAAATCTCAACGTGATCGCACTCGACGGCCGCCCCCGCGTCATGGGCTTGAAGGAAATGCTGCTGGAGTGGCTGACCTTCCGCAAGTCCACCGTCACCAGGCGCCTGAATCATCGACTCGCGAAATTGAATACCCGGCTGCACCTTCTCGACGGCATGCTGATTGCGTTCTTGAACCTCGATGAAGTGATTCGCATCGTACGCACCGAAGACCAGCCCAAACCGGTGCTGATCAAGCGCTTCAAGCTGTCGGACGAACAGGCCGAACACATCCTCGAAACCAAGCTGCGCCACCTCGCGCGGCTCGAAGAGATGAAGATCCGCGACGAGCAGAAAGAGCTGGCGGAGGAGCGCGATGAGATCGAAGGAATACTGAAGAGCAAGGCGAAGCTCACCCGACTGGTGCGCGACGAGCTGCTGAGCGATGCCGAGGAATACGGCGACGAACGGCGCACCCGGCTGGTGGAGCGCGAAGCGGCGCAGGCCATTTCCGAAAGCGAGCTGCTTACCAGCGAGCCCACTACCGTGGTGCTGTCGCGCCTGGGCTGGGTGCGGGCCGCGAAAGGCCACGACATCGATGTGCGCGCCTTGAGCTACAAGGGCGACGATGAATTCCAGGCCGCCGCTCGCGGCCGCAACTTGCAGCAGGCCGTGTTCATCGATTCCACAGGGCGCGCCTACAGTCTGGACGCCCACCAGTTGCCGGCCGCCCGCGGCTACGGCGAGCCGCTGTCGGGTACGGTGGATCCGCCCGATGGCGCTACCTTTGCGGCGGTGCTGATCGGCGAGCCCGACGACACGTGGCTGCTGGCGAGCGACGCCGGCTACGGCTTCGCGGTGAAATTGCGCGAGCTGTACGCCCGCAACAAAAAGGGCAAGTCCATCCTCAAGGTGCCGGAGAGCGCCAAAGTCCTCCCGGCGCAGCCGATCGTGCAAAAAACGGCGCTCGCGATATTCGTCAACGACGACGGCGAGGTGCTGGCTCTGCCGACGGCGCAAATCGAAGAGATGACGGCCGGCAAGGGCCAGAATCTATTCGGTATTCCCGGCAAGAAATCCGCGGAGCGCGATGAGTACCTGGTGGCCATGGCGGTGGTCAATCCCGGCGAAGTGCTGACCATTTACAGCGGCAACAGCGCGCCGATGAAGCTCAAGTTCGAGGAACTGAAGCAATTCCAGGACAAAAAAGGTCAGCGGCGGCAGCGCTTCTCGAGAGCCTATAAACAGGTCGACAGGCTCGAAGTATCGGGCGCCTGACAGTCGCTACATGGCATAGGGCGCCCAAGGGCAACGAAAGGCAGCAGTTGCCCTTGGGCGCCCCATGCCACGTAGCCGATGTTTGGACCGCTCGACGGCTCGAGCACTGGTCGGGAGTGGTAATACAGATCGCGACACCTGCTGCCGTTTGTTGTCGCGATCTGTATTACCAC
>JANYIY010000308.1 GCA_025358615.1 Gammaproteobacteria bacterium
CGGGTAACGAATTGGCGACAACTGTGCAGATTTTCGACGACAAGTCTGACGAACCGCGCATTTACTGGCGATTGCGGCGATCGGCACACGATCCGCTCCAGCGAAATTCCAGCGCAACCTGCACAGTGAAACAGCTACCTCGACGCAGACGACACCGCTGCGGACAGATAAGGGGAGTTGCGAGAACTCATGCTTCTGGCTGAAGCGACCCCGCCGCCATGGCGATTGTGGCGAATGCTCGAGCGGCTGGCGCTGCGTGGTATGCCCTTCGGACCGGCGCCTAGTGAAATTCCGGTCTCCCCGGGAAACACTACGGCAACACTTTTATCGATGGGCGACCTGGCGCTAACGCGCCCGCTGGGATTCGCGCCGCAGTCTGTATTCGGCGAACTGCATACATTGATGAAGCGTGCGGACCTGCGCACGGCGAACCTCGAAGCCGTCCTGACCGATCGCACACAGCGCGCGGGATCGTATGGCTCATTCATACGCGCAGCGCCTGGTAATGCGGAGCTGCTACGTGCCGCGCGATTCGATGTTCTGAATGTCGCCAACAACCATGCCCTCGACTTCGGCGAAGAGGCACTGCAGGACACACTTGAATGTCTTGACAGGGAATCCATTGCTGCCTGTGGCGTGGCGTCGGGAACGAACCACGAAAATCTCGTCATCCGCACGGCGGCCGGCATGCGTGTGGGCTTCGTCGGTTTTTGTGACGACTACCGGTTCGGTGCGCCGACAAACGGGGGGCCACGGCCCGCCGAAGCCATGGCAGATATGATCGCGGCGACCATCGCCGCCGCGCGCCCGCAAGTCGACTTTCTGGTTTGCCATCTCCATTGGGGCTACGAATTTACGCTGCACCCGCTGCTTCGCCACCGGGAACAGGCGCGCGCGATGATCCGCGCCGGAGCGGATCTGGTGCTGTGTCATCACGCCCATGTGCCGGCCGGCATCGAAGTCCTGGGCAACGGCGCCATCGCTTACGGACTCGGCAATGCCGTCATGCCGATGAGCGATTACATGCGCGAAGGACATCCGTGGAGCCGGCGTTCCTTTATGCTCGAAGTACAGATCGGCGAACACGCTGTTCGAAGCTTGCGACTGCATCCCTTTGGCGTCGCGCCTGACGGCCGGATTGAGGAACTCCCGCCTGCCGGGCAGCGCGAAGTTCTGGCGGGCATAGGTTGCCTTTCTGCCCGTTTGCAGGACGCGGAGTTCCTCGAACGCATCGAGCGCTGCCGGCTGATATACGAGACTTACGTCCTGTTGCAGGCGCTGGAACAGGCGGCACTTGCCGGTGCGAATCAACTGCAGGAACGTTTGCTCGGCCTGAGAGTGCTTCGCCAACGGCAATTGCTGGAATACATGGGGCGCCTGCCGTTATTTGCAGAAGCTGCAGCCTCCCTGATGGACCTTGCGCGCATGGCGAAAGACGCCAGAGGCGCGGCGTCCCGGTACGACTCAATGCGATCGACCTTTGCCGGCGCGTTACCCGCACTGCGAAGCGCGTATCGGTGGCAAGATGCGCTGAGGGCTCGCATTCCGTAGGCAGAGGTCATCCGAACAGGAATTTACCTCTCGCGCGCTTTTGTTTCGGTCTCCGCGAACTCGTGCTGCGCTTACCTTCGCAGCGCACTCACAAGCCGCCTGATCTCCGGCCTCAACCGTCTGTCGATTCCAAGTACGATTCCAAGGTAAATGCATGCGCCGACAATGATGAGCAGAGGCAATCTTGCGATCGCGGGCCAATTTGCAGTCGGAATGCGAACCATCGTCACGCACGCGTACATGAGCGCGCCCGCGAGTACCGGTGCTCGCAAGACCGCAAGTACTTCGCGCAATGTAAGACCGGCTGTGCGCGCGAGCCTGGGAAAATTCATGCCGAACACGATCGGTATAGCCACAATCCACGCCGTCGCAAGACCATCGGCGCCCCAGTGCGTTCCAATGTAAAACGCACCCGGAAGCACGATCGCATTCGTAACGTTATTACGAAGGTCGAGTCCCGCGCGCCCGAGTCCGAGCATCGTTGTCGAAAAAACCGAATTGAGCATTCTGACGGGTACGACCAGGCAGATCATCCGCATGGGGTACGCCGCCTCCTCCCACTGGCTGCCCAGTACAATTTGCACAAATTCGGGTGCGACGGACGAGAGTCCCCAAAGGGCCCCGACGCTTGCGAACGAGAGCACCCTGCACGCCGAG
>JANYIY010000314.1 GCA_025358615.1 Gammaproteobacteria bacterium
CGTCGAATACCCGTCTGCGGTACATCGGGTCACGAGCAATCGGCTTAGTCATTCAGCACCTCGGGCAAACGATCGCAAGTCTACCCTATGCCCTTGGATGCACCAGAACCGTGCCAGGGCGGTGGCGAGAAAACTCTTGCCGGCGCCGCTGGTCGTGCCGCACACCATGACGGCGCGAGCGCGCGCGCTCACCCGGGGTAGAACTCCACGGCGATTTCGCCCAACAAGCCCGTCACGTAGCCGGCGAACGAACGCCACACCTCCAAGTGAAAGGCGTCCTCGCGGATGCGCCAGAGCACGATATCAGCCTTCGCCAACACGGTTCGAGTGCACATACCGACGGGAAATTCGCTGAGATCGAGATCGAGGGGGCAGGCGCCGCTCAAGATGGTGGCGGCATGGGCGCCGCTGACCTCGAGCGCAAATTGGCGGTGACTGATATCGACCAGCGCGTGCGGGATATCCTTGAGCGCAGTCTCGAGCGTGCCGACGGTTGCCGCCTGCGACTCAAGGTCTGCTGCCGCCGAGCCGTGCAAAAGATATTCATCAGGGCCCAACCACAGAGTTGCGCGCGAGTCGCGCCTGACAGCGCGGCAGGCTTGCTCGGCGAAGTCGACTCCCCAGACGGGCGCCACGGCCCTGCGCGCGGCAACTTCACCGTGAAGTACCAGCCGCATAGCGGGGGGCAGGGCTTGCAACCATGGCGAGTTCAGCGCCTGCGGCGGGTTGCGCGTCGCGAGATCAGCCATTGATGCGTACTCCTGCGGGATCGTAGAACACCGCTGAGGTGACTTCGACTTCCAGGTCGCCGCCCGGCATGGGCACATACAGAGTCTGACCCATGCGCGCTCGTCCGCCCGCAATCACGCCGAGCGCGATGGAATACCCGAGCGCGCTGCTGGCATAGGAGGAGGTGACGTGGCCGATCAATTCCATGGGTGGCGTCTGTCCTGCTTTCGCCGCGACTTGCGCGCCTTCCTCCAGCACGACGCGGGGGTCCTTGGTACGCAGCCCGACCAGCTGCTTGCGCTGCGGCGACTTCATGGACGCGCGCTCGAGCGACCGCTTGCCGACGAAGTCTGGCTTGGTCTTGCCGATGGCCCAGGAGAGACCCGCGTCATCCGGCGTGACGGTGCCGTCGGTGTCCTGACCGATGATGATGTAGCCTTTTTCTGCGCGCAGCACATGCATGCTCTCGGTGCCGTATTCGGTCATGCCGTGCGCTTGGCCCGCGGCATACACAGCCTCCCAGACACCGCGCCCGAAGTCGGCGGGGACATTGATTTCGAAGCCCAGTTCGCCGGTGAAACTTACGCGAAATAGCAGCATCGGCACGCCGCAAATACTGCCGCGGCCGACGCTCATGTGCGGCCATGCCGCGGCGCTTATATCGATGCCCTCCACCAGAGTCTCGAGCACACGCCGCGAATTTGGCCCCTGCACGGCAATCACGACCCACTGTTCTGTGGTCGACGTGAGCCACACTTTGAGCTCCGGCCATTCCGTCTGGCGATAATCCTCCATGAGCGCGAGCACGCGCGGCGCGCCACCCGTGGTGGTGGTCACGTGGAAGCGGTCAATGCCGGTCCGGGCCACCACGCCATCGTCATATACGAAGCCGTCTTCGCGCAGCAGTATTCCGTAGCGCGAGCGGCCGACGCCCAACGTCGACCAATTGTTGACGTACAGCCGGTTCATGAATTCCACCGCGTCGGGTCCGACGACTTCGATCTTGCCGAGCGTCGACGCATCGAAGATGCCGCAGGCGCCGCGCACGGCCTGGCATTCGCGCGCCACCGCGGCGTGCATGTCTTCACTGCCGCGCGGGAAGTAACGGGCGCGCTTCCACAGCCCCACATTCTCGAATACCGCACCCTTGGCCTGCGCCCACTCGTGCGTCGGCGTGGTGCGCACCGGATCGAACAAGTCGCCGCGCGAGATGCCGGCGAGACTGCCGAACGTAACCGGGGTGTAGGGCATGCGAAAAGTGGTCAGCCCCACTTGCGGGATGCTTACGTCGAGACTCTTGGCGACGATGGCCATGGCATTGAGGTTCGAAGTCTTGCCTTGATCGGTGGCCATACCGGTGGTGGTGTAGCGCTTGACGTGTTCGATCGATTGAAAGCCCTCGCGGGTGGCGAGCGCCAGGTCGCGCGTGGTCACATCGTGCTGCCAATCGACGAAGGACTTGTCGCCGCTGGGTGAGATTCCATGTGGCAGCGCGCCGAGAAATGCTTCGCTGCTGCGTTTGGGCGCCTGCACGCCGAAACGGCGCGGCGCGCCCGCTGCGGTGGCAGAGATCGCCCTGGTGTGGGCCGCCTCCGCATTGGCCGCCGCGGCACCCGCCGCGGCCCCATCCGCGAGTACGTCGGCCAGATCGTACACACCGCGGCAGGCACCGACGGATTGTTCGGCTTCGGCGGATGCGCCCGGCGTGAAGGCCTTGAGAGTCTCGTTCCAGAGCAGCTTGCCGCGGGATTGGGAGAATAAATGCACGCTCGGGTTGAAGCCGCCGGACATCAGCACGCTATCGCAGGAGATACGAGGTCCGGGTTGCACTGCAACGCCCTGCACGCGGCCGAGGGTGATGGCGCTGACCCGCAAATCCCCTTCAGTGCCGAGTACGGTGGCTGCGGGAATCACCTCTATGCCTGCACGTCGGACGGCATCAAGGAGGGCTCCTGACACTTCGGCGCGCAAG
>JANYIY010000320.1 GCA_025358615.1 Gammaproteobacteria bacterium
GATCGCGAGCTGCAGCTGACGCTGATAGTGAGCGCGCGTACCCGTGATGCGGCTCGGAACGATCTTGCCGGTTTCGGTGATGTAGCTCTTGAGCGTGGTCAGATCCTTGTAATCGATCTGCTTGACGTCATCGGCCGTGAATCGGCAGAACTTCTTGCGACGAAAAAAACGTGCCATGTTGGTCTCCTAATTCCTTACCGGGCGCCCATGGGCATGTCGTCATCATCGCCGTCGTCGCCGAAGTCGTCGTGGCGGCGGGCATTTTCATCCGGTGCGCGCGCCATCGGCGAAGGCTCGATAACGGCTTCTTCCATTCTCACCACCAGGCTGCGCAGCACCGCGTCGCTGAAGCGGAATGAGCCCTTGAGCTCGTCGATGGTCTTCTGATCGCACTCGACATTCAAAAGGATGTAGTGCGCTTTGTGTACTTTGGAGATGGGGAAAGTCAGCTGGCGCCGGCCCCAATCCTCGAAGCGATGCACGGAGCCGCCGCCGGCACTGATCATGCCTTTGTAGCGATCCACCATCGCAGGAACTTGCTCGCTCTGATCCGGATGAACCAGAAGCACGATTTCATAATGCCGCATTGTAGGCTCCCTACGGTATATACCTCCCGTTGCGAGCGGTGAGGCAAGGAGTGAGGCCGATTTACCGGCCGGCGACCGGTTGCCCGGTCGAAAAAGAGCGCGAAGGATACTCGTTTGGGTCTGTGTAGGTCAACCCGACCGCTGCCGGCGTGCCTCGAACAGCGCCACCCCGGCGGCCACCGAGACATTCAAGGACTGCACCTGTCCGGCCATGGGAATACGCACCAGAAAGTCGCAGCGTTCCCGCGTCAGGCGCCGCATGCCGGTTCCCTCCGCCCCCAGCACCATGGCCAGCGGCCGCCTCAGGTCCGCCGCGTACAAGGTCTGAGGCGCCTCCCCGTCGGTCCCCACCACCCAGATGCCCCGCGCCTTCAGCAGGTCGATGGTACGCGCCAGATTGGTCACACTCGCCACCGGAACGAATTCGGCGGCACCCGCAGCGACCTTGCGCACCACGCCGTCCACCGTAGCCGCACGGTCCTTCGGGATGAGCACCGCGTGCACTCCCGCAGCCTCGGCGGTTCGCAGGCAGGCGCCCAAGTTATGGGGATCGGTAACGCCGTCGAGAATCAGCAGGAAGGGATCGCCTGCGGTCTGCTCCAACGACTGCAAAAGGTCCTGCTCGTCCCAGGACTTGAGCGGCCGCACCGCCGCCACCGCTCCCTGGTGGGCCACGTCCCCGACCAGCTTGAGCAGAGCTTCGCCTGCCACTGACTGAACGCGCACACCGGCGACTTGCGCACGCTCGCGCAACTCGCGGCTCCGGGCATCATCCCGCGGCTGCGACATCCAGAGTTCCAATACCCGCTCCGGCGCCCGTTCCAGCACTGCGCTGATGGCATGCAGGCCGTAGACAAAATTGCGTTTCGAATCAGCCACGTCCGCGCTTCAAGCCGCCGCCGCGACCGCCGCGCGACCCACCCGAACCACGCCGCGACGTGCTGCCGGGTCCGCGTTTCGCATGACTCTCGCCGCCGCTCGCGCCGCGCCGTGGCGCGCGCACCGTGCCATGACTTGCCGCGCCGTCCGCGTCGAGCAACTCGAAATCGATTTGCCGCTGCGTGAGATCGACGCGGCTCAATCGCACCCGCACCATATCGCCCAGCTGCCAGCGCCGCCCGGTGCGCTGCCCTACCAATCCCAAGCCGCCGTTCTCCAGTTCCCAGTAGTCGCCGGGGATGGCGGAAATATGCACCAGCCCGTCGATGGGCATTTCTTTGAGCTGGACGAACAGGCCGAACTCGAGCGCACTGGTGATGGTGGCATCGAAGGTCTCCCCCACCCGTCCCTGCATGTACAGGCACTTCAGATACCCCATGACGTCGCGTGAGGCATCATCCGCGCGCCGCTCGCGCTGCGAGCTTTCGGCGCCCAAAGTTTGCAGCTCCGCGGTGCTGTAGCGATGCCCGGATGGCGAATTCGGCAGAACCGCAGCCTTGATCGCGCGATGCACCAGCAAATCCGGATAGCGGCGAATCGGCGACGTGAAATGCGCGTACTCATCGAGCGCGAGGCCGAAGTGACCGATATTGGTCTGCTGGTATACGGCCTGTGCCAGCGAGCGAATGACCAGGCTCTCGAGCAGCAGCCCGTCGGGCCTGCCGGCCAGCCGCTCCACCAATTGGCGAAACTCGCGCGGAGTAGGCTTTTCCGAGAACTGCGCTCCCACCTGCAAGGCATTCAGCACTTTTTGCAGCTCCGTGACGCGCTTGTCTTCGGGCTGGCCGTGCACGCGGTACAAACTGCCGACCTTGGCCAGACGCAGCGCCACCGCCGCTTCGACATTGGCGGCGATCATGCACTCTTCGATGAGTCGATGCGCATCGTTGCGCGTCACCGCATAGAACCCCTCGATCTTGCCATCGCTGCCGATGCGTGCCTTAACCTCGCCGCCGCGAAAATCGAGCGCGCCGCGCGCGTCGCGCGCGCTCTTCAGGGCGCCATATACGGCGTACAGCGTGTCGAGCGAGGTGCGCACCGCCGGCGACAGCTCATTGCCCGTGCTCTGCGGGTTCTCCAAATAGGTCCAGGCCTGATCGTAAGTGAGCCGCGCATGCGAGCGGATCACGGCCTCATAGAAACGGCTTTTGCCCGGCACGCCGCTCTTGCTGACGCGCATGTCGCAGACGAAGGCCAGGCGTTCGACCCGCGGCAGCAATGAACAAAGATGATTGGACAGATTTTCCGGCAGCATCGGAATGACGCGATCGGGGAAATAGACTGAGGTGGCGCGCGCCCGCGCCTCCAAATCCAGCGCGCTGCCGAAGCGCACGTAATTGCTGACATCGGCAATGGCGACGATGACCCTCCAGCCGCCGCCGCGCACGGGTTCGGCGTACACGGCATCATCGAAATCCTGGGCGTCGGCGCCGTCGATGGTCACCAGCGGCGTGTCGCGCAAATCCTCGCGGCCTTGGTAGTCGGCCGCCTGCACTTCAGGCGCAAAGCGATCGGCAGCAGCGGTCACTTCGGACGGAAACGCCTGCGGCAGGTCATGCCGCAAAATAGCGAAGCGCGCCGCGAGATCCGACGGCCGCAGGTCGTCCAGCACGTCGATGATGCGCCCCTGCGCCGGCGAGTCGCCCTGCGGCCTGCGGGTCACCTCGACGATGACGTTGTCGCCATCCTGCGCGCCGTGCCGATCGCGCGTGCTCACTTGCACCGAGTACCAATGGCCGGGATCTTCCGGCTCCACGCGGCCGTGGCCGTCGCCGGCGTGCCAGACGCCGCCGATATAGGGAGGCGCGTCGCCGATGCGCTGGATCAGGCGCGCGACGCGCCGCCCGCGTTCGTTCATGCCGACGGCCAGCACTTCCGCGCGATCGCCATGCATCAGCGTCGCCGTATCGGCGCGCGCCAGCACCAAGGGAGCTGAGCCGTCATCCGGCATCACCAACACATCCCCGTTGGAACGGCCGCGAATGCGGCCCGCCACGCGCTCACCCTCGCCCGCCGTTGCAAAGCCGTTGGGTCCCTCGATGGCTTGACCATCGCGCACCATTGCGGCCAGGCGTTTGGCAAGCGCGTCGCGCTGCGCACTGGTTTGCAGACCCAGTCGCTTGGCGAGTCGCGCGGCGCTGAGCGGCTCAGGGGCTTCCGCCAGATGCTTGAGCAGCAGTTCGCGGCTGGCGATCGGGTCAGCGTAGCGCGACTTCTCAAGTTCTAGGTTCGGGTCCTCGCCGCGCCAGTCTGGACGCGGAGTGGCAGTCCGGTCCGATTTGGGAGGGCGTCGCGACCCCGTGGGTCCACGTCGTGTCATAGGGAATGTTGCATTTGCCCCGGCAGGTTAGCAGCTTTGAGAAATCGCCGGGTGCATCTCGCGGTCGGCCCTTCGTTGACAAGCCCTGGAGCAGTGCGTACATTTCTGCGCCTCGCGTTCAGCGGACCCATCGTGCCCAGGTGGCGGAACTGGTAGACGCGCTGGTTTCAGGTACCAGTGGAGCAATTCGTGGAGGTTCGAGTCCTCTCCTGGGCACCATCTAAAACAACGTGTTACACGCGTTTGTTGATGCAAGAACTCATTGTCTGATGGCACGCCGTATGGCGCTGGTGGCGAGATAGCCCTCGTCCGCCACCCGCACCAAATCACGGCCCTCGTTCTTTGCCACGTATAAAGCCGAATCGGCGCGTGCAATCATCTCATCCAATGAGCGGCCGTGCCGCTCACGTTGCGCGAGGCCCGCGCTCAAAGAAACACGCATCCCGGCGCCCGAAGCGGGCAGGCAAATTCCGAATAGCAGGGTGCGCATCCGCTCAAGCGCGCCCAGGGCGAACTCCAAGGTCGCTTCGGGCATGATCAGCAGAAACTCCTCGCCGCCCCATCGGCCGAGAACATCGGAGTCGCGCAATGCCTCACGCCCGACTCGGGCGAATTCCTTGAGCACGAAATCTCCCGTCGCATGCCCGCAACGATCATTGATGATCTTGAAGTGATCCATGTCGATGATGGCAATCGTCAGCGGCGTTCCCATAGCCGCGGCGTTGGCCAGCGCTGCCGTCGCGAGTTCCGCGGTGCGCCGCCGATTCGGCAATCCGGTCAAGCCGTCGAGACTGGCTAATTTCACCAGTTGTTGCCGGTAGCGGTGATTGACGATGAGAAAATAGATGAGCAGCGCGATTACCAACACACCCATGACCGCCGCGACTGCATTCCAGCGCAGCGTCTGCGCCTGCCGCTGGGCCTCCTCCCTCGAGGCGCCCAGTTCGTGTTTCAACAGTGAATTGCGCTCGATCTCCCGATCGGTCTCGAACCGGGCACGCAGCGCCGCCGCAACCTTGATGCGCTCGGCGTCGTTGGCCGCCGCGTAACGCCGCGCGTATTCCGCCAGGTCTTTATAGCCGGCGTGAAAGTCGTGCAACGCCGCGTTGGCGCGGGCGCGCCATTGATACACCGCGGCGACGCGGCCCGGCAAGAGGTCCGCTCCGCCCTGGTCGAGGACTTCATTCAACGTGGCGAGTGCACTGCCGGCGCGGCCCGCTGCCAGATCGATGCGCGCCAGCAGCACTTTGGTCTCCTTCACCTGATCCGCGGAATGCGACGCCGTGAACAGACGCAGCGCGTTGCCGCACTCCGCTGTCGCGTGATCGAGCTGTCCGAGTTCGATCCGCGCGCTGCAGGCGAGCAAATCCGCAAACGCAATGCCCTGGGTGTCGTCCAACTGCACACTGAGCTTGCGGGCCTCGGTAAATTCCTCGAGCGCAGTGCCGTACTGGCCCATCAGATTCAAAATTTTGCCGCGCAAGAAGCGGTCGACCGACAAACCCAAGGTCGCGCCATGCTGCATATGCCAGTCGATGGCTTCTTGGTTGAGGGCCAAGGCCTGTGTGTAGTCGCCGGTGCTGCGCATGACGGTCGATAGCACCGACGCGGCAAGAATCCGCGGCGCCGCGAATGCGGCTGCGACACTCGCGTGGTAAGCCTGAGTCAGACTGCTGATTGCGAGGTCAGCCCGATCCTGCCGATATTGCAGCAACCCGCGCGTGATCAGCAGACAGGTGTCAGCCAGCGATCCCTTGCCTTGCGGGCTGCGCGCCGCATCGATGGCTTGAATGGCGCCTTCCATCCCGGCCGCATCGTAAATATTTTCAGCATAGGCGGACAGCAGATCCTGATGCACCGGATCACCGCTCTGGGTGGCGAGCTTGAGGCCCTCCTGGGCCGCGTTCTTCGCTTTCTCGTCGAGCTCGAGGATGCTGTACGCCTGCGCCTGCACCGCATACAGAGATGCGAGACGTTGCGGATCGGGGCGCGGCGCTAGCCGGCGCGGCGCCAGCAGCAACGCCTGCGATTGCAGCTGCGCCTGCTGCAGTGCTTGTGCAGCATCCTTGTCGATGAGAGTCTGCAGCGCGCGAATCGCAGGATCACCACTGGCGATGCAGCCGGCAAATACCGGCGCGCAGCCAAATGCCCAGGTCAGCCCCAGGACGGAGAGAAGCCACCATCCGGGCGCTTTCGGCAAGCGTCGATTCATGCACATGAGGGAGCCCAAGCTACGTGTTTCCTAACGGCCGTTCGACAGCGAACGTCACGGTTTTTTCAACTTTCCTGGATTGTGACAGGATTCGCAGGCGCAACGACCATCTCGTGATCGCCACGCAACGTGGCGTTTAGTGACAAGGTCGAGCGCAAAGGGCAATATAAACAGCGGCAGCCCCTTACAACGAATAACCCAAGGGCACTTTATGACATCGTTCCTGGATCGAGAGAACACCGTCGCGCCGCCCGGATTCAATCGATTTTTGGTGCCCCCGGCGGCACTGGCGGTGCATCTGTCCATCGGGCAAGCCTATGCCTTCTCGACGTTTAATTTGCCGCTCACCAAGTTGCTCGGCATTACGGCAGCCGCGCCCGGCGATTGGGATCTAAAACAGGTAGGGTGGATTTTCTCCATTGCCATCGTGTTCTTGGGATCTTCGGCTGCCGTGTTCGGGCGTTGGGTGGAACGGGTCGGCCCGCGAAGGTCCATGTTCACTTCTGCACTGTGTTTCGGCGGCGGATTTCTGGTGTCCGCGGTGGGAATACACCTGCACCAGCTGTGGATCATCTACTTGGGCTATGGCGTGCTCGGAGGCTGCGGGCTCGGCATCGGCTACATCTCACCCGTCTCGACCTTGATCAAATGGTTTCCGGACCGTCCCGGCATGGCCACGGGCATGGCCATCATGGGATTCGGCGGCGGCGCCCTCATTGCAGCGCCGCTCTCGGTGCTGCTCATGGCGCATTTCAAGACGCCGATATCGAACGGCGTGCTCGAATCCTTCGTCACCATGGGGGTCATTTACTTCATGTTCATGATGATCGGTGTGTATACGGTGCGCGTGCCGACGCCCGCATGGAAGCCCGCGGGCTGGACCGCACCGGCGCAGCCGAAGCAGTTGGTCACCAGTGCGAATGTGGCGGTCGAGATGGCATCGCGCACGCCGCAATTCTGGCTGCTGTGGGTGGTGCTGTGCATGAACGTCAGCGCCGGCATTGGTGTGCTCGGGCAGGCCTCGCCGATGATTCAGGAGATATTTACCGGCCGGGTGACAGCGGCGGCCGCAGCAGGCTTCGTCGGCTTGCTCAGCCTGTTCAACATGGTCGGCCGCTTCTTCTGGGCTTCGACCTCCGACTACATCGGACGGCGCAACACTTACATGATTTTCTTTGCGCTCGGCATTGTGCTGTACGCATCGGTGCCGAGCCTCGGCCACACGGGTTCCATCGCGCTGTTCGTCGCCGCCTTCTGCATCATTCTTTCCATGTACGGCGGCGGTTTCGCCACCATCCCGGCGTACCTGCGCGACATGTTCGGTACCTATCAAGTCGGCGCCATTCACGGCCGGCTGCTCACGGCTTGGTCGGTGGCAGGAGTGTTGGGCCCGGTACTGATCAATTACATACGGCAGTACCAGATCGACAGCGGCGTGCCCAAGGCACAGGCGTATTCGGTAACCATGTACATCATGTGCGGACTGCTGCTGCTGGGATTGGTCTGCAATTTCGCCATGCGTGCCGTCAACGAGAAATACTTCTACCTCAGGAGCGCACAATCATGAAGGGTAGGCTCGTCGTGATGTGGCTCGTGGTAGGAATCCCCCTACTGTGGGGTGTGATGAAAACCCTACAGAATGCGCTGAAGCTCTTTCAGTAAGCTAAACGGTAGCCAGCCCACACGTGGGGCCGCACCCTTTCAAGGAAGTGAAGTCCCCATGAACGTCAATCTCAGCCTCGCTCCCCTGGTGGCGCTGCTCGCCGGCATCCTGATTTTGGTTATGCCGCGCCTGCTCAACTACATCGTCGCGATTTATTTGATCATCACCGGTTTGCTGGGCCTGTTCGGCGGCGCAGGGGGCTTGCATCTGCGCTAGCGGCGCGCGCCGGCGCGTGGCGCCGGCTAAGCCTGCAGCGGTCGCCGCGCAAACCAGCCGAAGGCCAGGATGGTGCAGTAGCAAACCGCCGGCACGATGAGGGCGTGTTTCAAACCCCATACGTCAGCCGCCGTGCCCGTCACCAGCGGCACGACGGCGCCGCCGACGATGGCCACGCAAATGACCCCCGAACCCTCTGCTGCACGTTTGCCCAAGCCTTCGCTTGCCAGGGTGAATATCGTCGGAAACATGATGGAGTTGAACAAGCCGATCGCCAGCAGCGACCAGCCGGAGACGACGCCGATGCTATTCGCCGAGATAGTCAACAGAACGATGACGGCCGCAGCCGCGCACGCCAGGACTTTGCCGGGTGCAAACAGGCGCAACAGCCAGGCGCCGATGAAACGCCCCAGCATGGCACCGCCCCAGTAGTACGGTAAATGCTTGCCGGCGATGTCGCCGGGCAGTCCCAGTACACTGGATTGCATCAGGTAATTGACGATCACCGAACCGATCGCCACTTCGCCGCCCACGTACAGGAAAATACACAACGCGCCGAAGGCAAAGCGCGGCCGCGCCAGTAAATTGAACGCGCGCAGAATCGGCGTCGGCGCCGCAGGCACTTCCACCAAACTCTTTCGTCTCAGCCACATGACGGCAGCCACCAGCACCAACGCCACGGCGAGGCCCATGTAGGTATGCACCACCACTTGAGTTTCAGCGCCGCGGAATGCGTCGAGAGCGGCGCCCGACAATGTCTTCGCATCGACGGTCGCGAGTGAGCCCAAAATCAGAATCGATCCTACGTAAGGAAAGATGGTGGTGCCGAGAGAATTGAAGGCTTGCGCAAAAGTGAGCCGACTGCTGGCGGTGCGTACCGGTCCCAGCATGGAGATCAATGGGTTCGCGACCACCTGTACCGTCGTGATGCCGGATGCCAGAACGAACAGTGCTATCAGGAACAGCCCGAATAAACCGAACGAGGACGCCGGAATGAACAGTAGGCACCCCACCGTCATGGTCAATAGGCCGACCACCGCCGAGCGGATGTAGCCGATGCGCCGCACCAGCGCGGCCGCCGGAATCGATACGATGAAGTAGGCCGCGAAAAACGCGGACTGCACCAGCATCACCTCGCCATAACTTAAGGTGAACAGCGCTTTGAGCTTGGGGATGATGACGTCGTTGAGGCTGGTGATGCCGCCGAAGGCGAAAAACAGGACGTAGACGTACACCTGCAGATTGGTCGCGTAACTGACGGCGGCGCCGCTCTCGGCGTGGGACGCCGGCGAGGCAGCGGCCGCGGTTTCAAATGCCATGGCAATCAGCCAAAGGGATTTTGGCGAATGATGGTTTGATCCCGATCCGGTCCCGTGGAAATGATGGTGATGGGCACTCCCACCAAAGCCTGCAGCCGCTCGATGTAATGGCGGGCATTCTCGGGCAACTCTTCGAAGTCCTTGATCCCGACCGTGCTTTCCTTCCAGCCGGGCAACTCTTCATAGACGGCCTCGGCATTGCCGAAGTGTTCGGACAGCAGCGGCGGCGTCGAACGGATGGAGCCATCGATGCGGTAGCCGACGCAGACACGAATCGTATCCAGTCCGTCCAGCACATCAAGCTTGGTGACACACAGCAGGGAACAGCTGTTGTGCACGACGGAACGGCGCAGCGCGACGGCGTCGAACCAGCCGCAACGCCGGCGCCGCCCGGTGACGGAACCGAACTCATGGCCTACCCGCGACAGGTGCTCGCCCATCTCATCAAACAGCTCGGTGGGAAAAGGCCCGGCACCCACGCGCGTGGCATAGGCTTTGACGATGCCTAACACCTCGTGCAGGCGGCGGGGACCCAAGCCCGTACCGGTGGCCGCACCGCCGGCGGTGGTGTTCGACGAGGTGACATAGGGATAAGTACCCAAATCCACGTCCAGCATGGCGCCTTGGGCGCCTTCGAACAGTACATTGCCGCCATCGGCGCTCAACTGTTCCAGTATTCCTGTGACATCAGCCACCAGCGGCTTGAGCCGCTCGCCGAGTTCCAGATTCGATTCGAGCACCTGCTGGAAATCGATGGCGGGAACTTGGAAATAGCGCTGCAAAATGAAGTTGTGGTAGTCGAGAATCTCACCCAATTTGGCGGCGAAGCGCTCGCGGTGAAACAGATCCGCGACCCGCAGGGCGCGGCGCGCAACCTTATCCTCGTACGCAGGCCCGATGCCGCGACCGGTGGTGCCGATGGCATTGGCGCCTTGCGCCTTTTCGCGTGCCCGATCGAGTGCGACATGCGAGCTCAGTATCAAGGGACAGGCCGGACTGACGCGCAGCCGTTCGAATACCGGAACACCCTGCGCAATCAGCATCTCGGCCTCTTTGAACAGGGCCTCGAGCGACAGCACCACCCCATTGCCGATCAGGCACTGCACGTGGGCGTGCAGGATTCCGGAAGGAATCAACGACAGGATGGTTTTCTTGCCGCCGATCACCAGCGTGTGCCCGGCATTGTGACCGCCCTGGAAGCGCGCCACCGCCTGCACCTGATCGGTCAACAGGTCGACGACCTTGCCCTTGCCCTCGTCGCCCCATTGCAAGCCGATTACAACTAGATTCTTACCCATTGCGCGCCATCCACAGCAATGCAAGGCCTGCCACGATGCTGATCAATCCGCCCCAGCGCAACTGTGCCGGCTCGGTGTTCGCAAGCTTCGCCAGCAGCCGCTGCGCAGCGGCCGGGTTGACGAACGGCAATACTCCCTCGAGAACCAGGTACAAGGCAAAGGCGCCGCCCAAATAGCGAGCAAGTTCACTCCAGCCAACTTCCATCATCGCGGCGGGGGCTGCGGCTGCGATTTGTTGAAGTACTTGAAGTAGGCATTATCCGGTGCGACCACCAGCACATCGCCCTGCGTGCCGACCGCATCGCGATACGATTGCATGCTGCGATAGAAGCTGTAGAACTCCGCGTTCTTGGAATACGACTTGGCGTACACCTCGCTCGCCGAGGCATCACCCTGCCCGCGGATCTGACCGGCCTGCTTGGCCGCGTCGGCCAGGATTTCCGTCTGCTGCTTGTTCGCGTCGGCGCGGGTGCGCTCGGAGGATTCGACGCCCTCGGCGCGCAATTTGGCGGCTTGCGCCTTGAACGTTGCGCGCATGCGCTCGAACACCGAGTCCTGCACCTGCTGCGGCAAATCGATCCGGGTGATTCGCACGTCGACCAGATCGACACCCAACTGTTCGGCCGCCGGCCGGGCGTTTTTCATCATCGCGTCGGTGAATTCCGCGCGTTCGGCGGTCACCACCTGCTGCAGCGTGCGCTGGGTCACCACGGTTTTAATGCTGTCCTTGATGGTCTCGCCCAGACGATCGTTGGCGACTTCCTCCGCACCGCCCGTCGCCTCGTAGAAGCGGCGCAGATTATCGATGCGCCATTTCACGTAGAAGTCCACCTTCAGCTGTTCCTGTTCGCGGGTGAGAAAAAGCTCCTGCCGGTAAAGCTGCGTGATGATTCGCTTGTCAAACCGCCGCACCTCTTCGACCAGGGGAATTCGGAAGTGCAGCCCGGGTTCGAAGTTCGCGTCGACGATTTCGCCGCCGATCGACTTAATCGCGAGCTGCCCCTCGTTCACCGTGAACACTCCGGCGCGGATCACCAGGATGAGGGCAACCAGCCCCAATAGCGCATATAGAATTCTATTTTGCATCAGAGTTTCCCGCGCGCGCGCGCCGCATCCTCGACCGGCGCCACCTGAATCTCGGGAACCCGCGCCGGAGCCACGGTCATCGTATCGTTGGGCATGGTGATCGACTGCGGTCCCGGTGCGATCAACTTATCGAGCGGCAGATACATCATGCTGTTGCCGGTCTTCGTGTCGACGATGACCTTGCGCGAATTCTTATACACATTCTCCATGGTTTCGAGATACATGCGCTCGCGGGTGACGGCGGGTGCATGCTCATACTGGCCAAGCACCTGATCGAAACGCGCAGTCTCGCCCTGCGCCAGCGCCAGCACCTGCAGGCGATACGCTTCGGCGTCCAACACTTCCTTGGCGGCAGCGCCGCGCGCGCGCGGCAGCACGTCATTGCGGTAGGTTTCCGCTTCCTGCTGGTAGCGCTGCCGGTCCTTGTCTGCCTTGATGGCATCGCGCTGCGAGTCCTGCACCGCTTCGGGCACATTCACGCCGGTGAGCTTCACGCCCAGGATTTGAATCCCCATGTCGTAGCTGTCGAGCGTCCGCTGCAGCAGGAATTTGGCGCGCGAGGTGATCGACACATCGTAGCCCAGCGCCTTGTCGAGCGATGCCTGGCCCACAGCCTCGCGCATCGCGCTCTCGCTGACCTGGGTCAGCGTGTCCTCGACGTCGCGCACCTTGAACAGCAGCTTGAGCGCATCGGGCTGAATGTACTGGACCGCGGATTTGACTTCGACCAGATTCGTGTCCGCGGTCAGCATGCTGGCGTCGTCGACGATGCTGTATTGATGCGACACATTGACGATGACTCTGCGTTCGATCGGCCAGGGCAGATGCCAGTTGTAGCCCGGCCCGGTGGTGTGCAGATACTTGCCGAAGCGCAGCACCACGGCGCGCTCCTGCGCGTCGACCCGGTAAATGCCGCTGCCGATCCAGAGCGCGCCGATCAGCACCAGGATGCTGCCTAAGCCCTTGCCGAAGGCGCCGGGGCTCGTTCCCCCGCCGCTGCCGGCTGCGCCGTTGCCGCGTCCAAACAGCGCCGACAGGCGGCGCTGAATATTGCGCAATACGTCATCCAGATCGTTTTGCGATTGCTGCGGACGGTTCCAGGGATTGCGTTTCTCGCCGCCAGGTTCGTTCCAAGCCATGCCTAGTGCCTATATATGAAGAGCGGCGCATTCTAACAGCCGACTTAGCCGTAACAAGTGCGATGGGAGCCTATGCCACTCGTTGTGCGCGGCTTCCGTCGCCATTATCAACGAGGTTGACCCCCTTGCTGCCCAATAGTTTGGCCACCTCGGACAAATCCAGTTCGACATCCAGGTCCCAGCTGCCATCATCGCACTGTCGCTCCGTGCGTACCGCATTGCGCTTATACAGATCCGAGCGGACCGCGGCCGCCAGCAACTCCAGGTGCAGGGTGCGACGTACCTGATTGGGCCGCACGGCGTGGCCCACGGCGCCGCGCAGCTCCGGCAGCCCCGCTCCCGTGGCCGCGGACACCGACACCAAAGCAGCTATGCCATCTGCGCCCTGCACCAGCCGCGGCTTTTCCCCGACCAGATCGATCTTGTTGAACACCACCAATTCGCGGATTTCGCCCGCCCCAATGCCCCGCAACACCTCGCGGACTTGTTCCATGCGCTCATCCCGTAGCGGATCGCTGGCATCCACCACATGCAGCAGCAGATCGGCATCCCGCGCCTCCTGCAGGGTGGAGCGGAAGGCCGCCACCAATTCATGCGGTAGTGCGCGCACGAATCCGACCGTATCGGCCAGCACCACCTCACCCACCCCCGCCAATTTGACCCGCCGCACCGTGGGATCGAGTGTCGCGAACAGCTGGTCAGCGACGAAGCTGTCGGAGCCGGTTAGCGCATTGAACAGCGTGGACTTACCGGCATTGGTGTAGCCGACCAGCGCGACCGTGGGCACCG
>JANYIY010000364.1 GCA_025358615.1 Gammaproteobacteria bacterium
GGCACGCCAGCAAGGTTGGCAAGCTCCGGCGCGATAGAGACGCATTAGAGGCGCTCGAGCTGATCTGTCCTTACCTAGACTTGATCTGACGGACACCGACTAGTTTTCATCGATGGAGAGCCCGGTGCGTATCGAAAGGCGCACGCCGGATTCGGCGAGGGGCATCCGACGCACGAGCGCGTCGCATCGCCGTCGAGATGTACAGGCCATCTTTATGCGGAATGAGCAGATGATACACTCAGAAGCGCCCAGTCGACGCATAGCAGAACGACCTTTACCGTCGTCTTGGCTCTCGCCATCATCATGCGCCGGGGCGCTGTCGATCCGTTCGGCCACATACGCAAGGTCGCGTTGATGGAAGGTCGGGACCGGGTAGAATCGCTTGGTTGCTTTGAAATAGCCGCAGCTCATGAGAAACACCACCTGATTGGTGCTCGTGCGCAGGCTGGTGGCGATGTCCTGAAGCGGCGCGGGAAAGTCGAAGCATCGTTTGGTTTGCGCTCGGCGCTATTGAAGAGCGGCGGGGATTGGAACACCCCGCGCTCGACGCTGTTCAGGATCTTCATGCGCGGCATAGGCGTCTCCCTATCCTTGAGGCTGACAAAAGACAAAAGGCGAAGTAATAGCCAAGGGACCGGGGAATGAAAGCCAAACGGGTCACAAAACGCGCTAACTTCGTATCGCCAAACGAAAAGGCGAAATTCGCCGTGGTTGTGCTCCGCAATTATTCGAGTCAGCGACTATTTAGTCGATCTCGAATCTCGATGCGACCCGTGGCATGATTGAACAATGCTGAGGCTCCTCCTCATCTTGGTTCAGTTGGCCGCTGACGCGGTTCGTTGGTGTGGCCTGGTGCTGCGGTCACAACGATCGGTCGAGGCCGAGAATCTGTTTCTGCGCCGACAGCTCGCACTGTACGTCGAGCGCAGTGTGGAGCCGCGGCGGATCGATTCTGTGACACGGGTCGCGCTGGCGCTCCTTTCACGCTTCTTTACACCGGCGGGACGCTCTGGTGGTGGTGCGCCCGGAAACGATGATCCGTTGGCACCGAGCGGGATGGAAACTGTTGTGGCGCTTGAAGTCGCGACCCGGCCGTCCATCGATTCCGGTTGAGGTTCAGGCCTTAATCCGCCGGATGGCGAATCAGAATCCATCATGGGGCGAGGAACGCATTGCCAATGAGCTGTTCCTGAAGCTGGGAATTCAAGTCTCTCCGCAAACGGTGAACAAGTATCTGCCGACCCGACCCACACGTCGACCGCGAGGCGATATGCGCTGGTCAACCTTGCTTCGCCTGTACGCCCAGGGGATCATTGCCTGTGACTATTTCCTAGCGGTCACCGTAACCTTTCGACGGCTGTATGTATTCGTGGTCATCGAGCACCGCAGTCGACGCTTGATTCATTGCAATGTCACCGCGCACCCGACTGCGGCTTGGACACTGCAACAGTTGCGTGAGTCGATTGGACTGCAGGAGCGGTACGAATACCTGCTGCGTGATCGCGATAGTATTTTTGCCAAATACCTCGACGAGTCGATTGGACGGCTCGGAATCAAGGTGTTGAAATCACCGCCGCGCAGCCCGATGGCCAATGCGATCTGTGAACGAGTCATCGGCACCATTCGTCGCGAGTGCCTCGATTGGCTGATTCCTCTGTCTGAATCGCATCTACGGGGCATCTTTAAATCGTGGATTCCCCATTACAATACCGGACGTCCGCACATGGCGCTGGGTCCCAGTGTTCCCGATCCGCTGCTCGCCGATTTCGACCGTCCACATCCAAATTCGCGCCACCGCCGCGCAGAATCGTATGCCGTCCGTGGTAGTCCGATCCTTGGCGGGCTGCATCACGCATACTTCCTCGCGCCCGCGTGTACGTGATTAAATTTTTGCGCACCACAGGCGGCCATTGGCGGTTTAAGGTACAACCGGGGGGTACCGACAGCAGCTTGTCACGTGGATACCACCGGCGCTCGCAACTCGTGGTGGCTAGCAAATTGCGCGGCGAAAATCTTGCCGCCGGCCTCGAGGTCATTGGCCGGCGCTGAAGTCCGGAATCATCCCGGGCAGCAGATATTGCTGGATGATGACGATCACGACCAGCACCAGAGTCAGCACCACGCTGTGAATGAAGGTGCGCGCCAGCACCACGCCTTCCTTACCCTTGAGTTCGGTCACGCACACGCCGGTGGAGATGTTTTGCGGTGAAATCATCTTGCCGAGAACGCCTCCGGAAGAATTGGTGGCGGCGAACAACAGCGGATTCAAGTGCAGTTGCCGGGCGGCGACTACTTGCAGATTGCCGAATAGTGCGTTGCCGGAAGTATCGCTGCCGGACAGAAACACCGCAATCCATCCTAAGAAGGGCGAAAACAGCACGAACCAATGTCCGGTCGAGGCGACCGCCAATCCCAGGGTATAGGCGAGGCCGGAATAATTCATCACATAGGCGAGGGCGACGATCAGCATGACGGTCACGACGGCCTGCCAGATTTGTTGAATGGTGCGCACGGCGCAGCGAAAAAAATCGGCCGGCGAAAGTCCGACCATCAATGCCGTGATGATGGCGGCCACCAGAATGGCGGTGCCGGTGCCGAGCGGCTGGAAGCTCCAAACGGCGGCGTATGACTTGCCATTATACAGTGTGATCGATACTGCATTGTCCAGGCCCGGCCAATGCACCGCTGTTTGCCCGATGGGGGCGATTTTCAAGTAGGTCCATACGATCACCGTGGCCGTGACGATCACCCAGGGCATCCATCCCTGCCAGGCGGGAACCGAGCTCGATGCGGCGCCCGGCGGCTCATCTGGCGAATGCGCGATGGCAAACTCCGGATCCGCGGGCGGGCGCCAGAATTGCAGGAACAGCAGCGTAGCCGACAGAGACCCTAGTGCGGCGAACACATCTGTCAGCGTGTAATCGAGATAGTTGGAGGCGGCAAATTGCAAGACTCCAAAGGTCCCCCCGGCGACCAGTAGCACCGGCCAGAGCGCGCGGAGCGAGCGTCGTCCGCCGTATAGCGCCATGACGTAAAATGGCAGAAAGGCAGCAATGAAGGGGAGCTGACGGCCGATCATGGCCGCCAACGCCGGAGTCGGCAGTCCGGTCATCGCGCCCAGTACCGTGACTGGGGTGCCGAGGGCGCCGAAAGCCACCGGCGTGGTGTCGAAGATCAGCGTGAACACCAGTGCGTCGAGCGCCGGAAAGCCGCACATGATCAGCAGCGAGGTGGTGATGGCCACGGGCGTGCCGAAGCCGGCGATGCCTTCGAGCAGCGCACCGAAGCAGAAGCCGATGGCAATCAGTATCACCCGCCGGTCGTTCGGCAAGTGCCGCATCAACCAGGTGCGAAACGCATCGAAGCGCCCCGAGGCGACGGCAATGTTATAAAGCAGGAGCGCGTTGATGACTATCCACATCACCGGCCAGAGAGCGAATACGGCGCCGTTCAAGGCCGAGGCAATGGCGATGTTCGCCGGCAAGTCCCAGACCGCAACCGAGATCAACAAGCCCACCACCAGGCCCGCCAGGGCGGCCTGCCATGCGGGCCGCTTCACTATTCCGAGGAGAATCAGCACGGTGGCGATGGGCAGAACGGCGACCAGGAATGACAGCGCCAGACTGTCACCGACCGGTGTCAACAGTTGATGAAACATATGCTCTTCCCAGTTTATGTCGAGGCCGGCGATGGGCCCTTTTTTGCAATCCTACCGCAGTGCCGGCCGTTGCGAGGCATAATTGGCGGATGAATACCTCGCTGCGCCCTGATGTGCCGGCCGATCCGTCGCGCACCCGGCGCCAAGCGGAATTGGTGGCCGCACTCATGAAGATTCTGCCGCCGGACGCGGTGCTGTTTCGCTGCGAGGACACCGTGACCTATGAGTGCGATGCGCTGACTGCCTACCGCACATCGCCGCTGGCGGTGGTGCTTCCGGAAACCGA
>JANYIY010000371.1 GCA_025358615.1 Gammaproteobacteria bacterium
CAGGGGGCCGTGGCCATGTACACCAGCTTCGCGGGCGCATTCGCGCGGGCCAATCGCGAGCACGACATTGTGCTGGTCGATCAGCGCGGCACGGGAGGATCCGCGCCGCTGAAGTGCGATTATCCGGATGACTGGCAGGCAGTGTCCGACGCCATGCCCGCGTTGCGCGAGGCGACTCTCGCCTGTCTGCACAAGTATGGTGACCGCGTGCGTTTCTACACCAGCAGCGCGGCCGTTGCCGACCTTGAGGCGGTCCGGGTGGCGCTGAAGGCGCCTCGCATCGATCTGTACGCAGTCTCTTACGGCACGCGGGTCGGGCAGCTTTACATGCGGCGATATCCCGCCGCCGTTCATGCAGCGATATTGGACGGCGTGACCTATCCCCAACAGGCCATCGGCGTCTACACGCCGGCCGATGGTCAGCGTGCACTGGATCTCATCGTCAAGCGTTGCCGTGAGACCAAGCAGTGCGCAACGGCCTACCCTGAACTACAGCAAGATTTGGATGCGTTGTTGCGACGCTTTGGGCCGCAGAAAGCACCAATCACCGTGGATGATCCGAACAGCGGTCTGCCCCTCAACATCGAATTCAATCGCGGCATGCTGAACGCGTCGTTGAGATTTCTTTCGTACAGCGCCACTCAGGCTTCGTTGCTGCCGGCGTTGATTCACCGCGCGGCCGAAGGCGCGCTTGGCAGCCTCGCCGTGCAAACCATCATGACCGCGCGGCAAGTCGGCGATCAACTCGCCAGCGGCATGCAGAACAGCGTGATCTGCAGTGAGGACCAGCCGTTCTTCGGCGCCGCGGGCCTCGATCGATCGGCGATCTCGCGCAGCTACCAAGGCACGGACCAATTGGACGCACTCGATGAGATTTGCAAGCTGTGGCCGCACGCGTCGGTGGACGCCGATTTGCACAGCCCCTTAAGGAGCGACATACCCACCTTACTACTGTCCGGCGAGGCGGATCCCGTCACGCCGGCCGCCGATGCCGAACGCGCGGCCATTGGACTTTCGCACCATCGGCACCTGGTACTGAGCGGCGAGGGACATGGCCAGGTGGCCACCGGCTGTGTTCCCAAGTTAATGGCGGAATTTCTCGACACCGCGACGCCGGAGAAGCTCGATGCAACCTGTCTGCAACGGCACATCCCCGCGCCCTTCTTCGTCAATATGACGGGACCGGCGCCATGATCGAAGCATCGCACTTGAGCAAGCGATTCGGCGCCATCGAGGCGGTGCGCGATATCTCCTTCGTGGCGCGCGACGGTGAAATCACCGGCATTTTGGGCGCCAACGGCGCGGGTAAATCGACTTGCTTGCGCATGCTGTACGGCGTGCTCACCCCGGACAGCGGCGCGGCGCGCATCGACGGCATCGACATCCGCGGCGAGATCTCCAAGGCGCGCGCCCATCTCGGAGTGCTGCCGCATGCGGCGGGGCTATACGGCAACTTGACCGCGCGCGAGAACATTCACTATTTCGGATCGCTGCAGGGTCTGGACGCCGCCGGCCTAGGAGCGCGCACCGCGGAGCTTTCACGCATTCTCGGGTTGGAGAGTTTCATCGACCGCCGCGCCAAGGGCTTCTCGCAAGGCCAGCGCATCAAGACGGCGCTGGCACGCGCACTGGTGCACGACCCCGGCAACATCGTGCTCGACGAACCGACCAATGGACTGGACGTGATGGCGATTCGCAGCCTGCGTGAGATGTTGCTCACCTTGAAGGAGCAGGGGCGCTGTGTGCTGTTCTCATCGCATGTGATGCAGGAAGTTGCGGCGCTGTGCGACCGGGTAGTGATCATAGGTCACGGCAAAGTGCTGGCGGATGCGACCGTGCAGTCGATTCGCGAGCGCAGCGGGACAGCTTCGCTGGAAGAGGCGTTTCTGCAAGTACTCGGCGACACCGAAGGCGTGAGTTGATGCGCGCGCTGCTCATCGTGTTCGGCAAGGAATTTCGCGAGAACCTGCGCGATCGGCGCACGTTGGTGTCGGCGCTGCTGTTCGGGCCGCTATTCGGGCCCCTGCTGTTCGGTCTCATGGTATCTCGCATGCTCAATCAGAGCGTTGTGGAGGCTGATGAACCGGTTCGCATCACGATGTCCGGCGCCGACTATGCGCCGGGGCTGACGCGCCAGCTACAAGCGCAGGGCGTCAAGCTGACCATGGCGCGCCTGTCCGAGACTCAAGCTCGCGCCGCCGTCCGCAACGGCAGCGCCCAAGTAGTGCTGGTTGTCCCTGCCGAATATGGCCCACGATTCAGCGCGGCTATGCCGGCGCCGGTGCTGTTGGTCGCCGACAGTTCGGATTCGCAAACTCGCAAGAGCGTTGATCGCATACGACTCATCCTGGGCAGCTACGCCAGCGGCATTGCGCAGCTGCGTCTGCAAGTGCGCGGCGTGAGTCCGCTGCTCGCG
>JANYIY010000441.1 GCA_025358615.1 Gammaproteobacteria bacterium
TGCACTAGCTGGTTGAGCTCCCGATGGGCCTGCTTGGCGAGCACCAGAGTGCGGATCATCTTGATTCCGCCGCCCGTGGATCCCGAGCTTGCGACGATGCAGCTCAAGAACATCATCCACATGGGCGCGAAAATCGGCCAGCGCGAGTAGTCCTGGGTGTGCAGGCCGCTGTCGGTGGCTATCGATACCACATTGAAGACCGAGTGGCGTAGCGCCGTGGGGTAGTCGGGATAGCTGCCCTTGAAATACAGAAAAAGTGAAATGCCGATGCAGCTTACGACGAGCACGCCCAAGATGGCCTTGGCCTCGGCGTCGCGAAAATAAGCCCACACCCCGCGCTGACTCCAGGCGAGAAAGTGCGTCGCGAAATTAAGGGCCGCCAGGATGGTGAATGCCGTCAGCACCAGTTCGATGGGCAAGGAATTGAAGTGCCCGATGCTGGCGTCATACGTCGAGAAGCCGCCCAGGGAGAGTGCCGAAAACCCATGACAGACGGCGTCGAACCAATTCATTCCGGCCAACTTTAAGGAGAGAATGCAAGCCGCCGTCAGCCCCGCATACACCGCCCACAGCAGCTTGGCGGTCTGGCCGATGCGCGGCGTGAGTTTGCTGTCCTTCATCGGACCCGGCATTTCGGCCCGATAAATCTGCATGCCGCCGACCCCCAGCATGGGCAGGATGGCCACGGCCAGGACGATGATGCCCATACCGCCCAACCAGCTCAACAAATGCCGCCACAGATTGATCGAGCGCGGCAGGTATTCGAGCCCCGACAGAACGGTGCCGCCGGTGGTGGTGAGGCCCGAGGTGGCTTCGAAATAGGCATCGGTGAAATTGATGGGCAGAAAGTGCCAGAGTGGAAAACCGGCGACCGCGGGCAGAGCGACCCAGGTGAGCGCCACCAGCATCAAGCCGTCGCGGGTCTTGAGCTCGCGCTTGAAGCGCCGCGTCGCCAGCCACAGCAGCGCACCGATCAAGAAGGTGGCGAACGCCGAAATGACGAAGGACCACAGCGCCGGATCCAGCCCCCAAACGGCCATCACCAAGGGCGCTAGCATGGTCACGGCAAATACCATCATGACGAGGGAAAAGACGTGCGCAACCGGCAGTAAAATGTCTTTCACAAGAAGGAGGCGGAGCCTTGAAACAGCTTTTCCACCGCTTCGATATGCCGGCGATCCGTCAGGAATAGGATCAAGTGATCGTCGGGCTGAACGGTGGTGTCGTGGTGCGCAATGATGACATCCTCGCCGCGAACCACGGCTCCCAAGGTCGTACCTTCGGGCAGGGAAATATCCTCGATCCTGCGCCCGATAACCTTCGAGCTATCGGCATCGCCGTGCACCACCACCTCGAGCGCTTCGGCGGCGCCGCGCCGCAGCGAGTGCACGCGCACCACGTCGCCGCGCCGCACATGCGCGAGCAGTGAGCCGATGGTGACGGTTTGCGGTGAAATGGCGACGTCGATAGAGCCGCTTTCAATGAGCTCCGCATAGGATGGCTTATTGATCAGCGCCATGACTTTGTGGGCGCCCAAGCGCTTGGCCAGCATGGCCGACAAAATGTTCGCCTCCTCGGAGTTCGTCAGCGCGCAGAACACATCGGCGCTGTCGATGTTCTCCTCGAGCAGCAATTCCTCGTCGGCCGCGTCGCCGTGCAGCACGGTGGTGCTCTTCAATTGTTCGGAAACCTTGCGCGCTCGTTTACCGTCGCGCTCGATAAGCTTGACCTGATTCTTGTCTTCCAATTCACTGGCCAGGCGCACACCGATATTACCGCCTCCGGCAATGACCACGCGGCGCGCCGGCGCTTCTTCGCGGCGCATCTCCTTCATGACCACGCGAATGTCTTTGCGGGCCGCCAGGAAAAATACCTCGTCGCCGTCGGCAACGACCGTATCGCCCTCCGGCTTGATGCTCTTGCCGGCTCGATAGATGGCGGCCACCCGAGCGTCGGCCGTGGGAATGTGCTCGCGCAAGGTGCGCAGCGCCTGTCCCACCAATGGACCGCCTTGCAGCGCGCGAATACCCACCAGGCGCACTCGGCCGTCGGCGAAATCCAAAACCTGCAGCGCGCCCGGATAGCGGATCAGGCGCGCAACGTATTCGGTGACCAGCTGTTCAGGGCTGATCCACACATCCACGGCAACGGCGTTTTCGCCGAACAGCTTGTCGCGCTCGGTGAAGTCGGCGGAGCGCACGCGCGCGATTTTCTTCGGCGTTCGGTACAGCGTCCACGCAATCTGGCAGGCCAGCATGTTGACCTCGTCGCTGTTGGTCAGCGCAACGAGAATATCAGTGGCTGCAATCCCCGCCGCTTCGAGGACTCGGGGACTCGCGGCATTGCCGTTGACGGTGCGTATGTCGAGGCGGTCCTGCAGATCCCGCAAAATCTCCTCGTTGATATCGATGACGGTGACATCGTTCGCCTCTTCCCTGGAGAGGTGATATGCGGCCGTTCGGCCAACCTGTCCCGCGCCCAAAATGATGATTTTCACAGTGTAAGGTTACTCTACACGGACCAGATTGGCGTAAGACAGCATCAGCCATTTCGTGCCCTGACTCTCGAAATTGACTTGGATTCGGGCATGTGGCCCATTGCCCTCGAAGTTGAGCACTACCCCGTCACCGAACTTCGAATGTCGGACCCGGCTGCCCATGCGCATGGCAGGGCTCGGCGACTCATCCAGGCTGCTGCTGCGCTTCACGAACGCCGGCCTCGACACCTGCAACCGCGGACGTATTTCCTCGACCACGTCCGCCGGCAGCTCGGTGATGAAACGAGACGGTTGACCGTAGGTATCCACCCCGTAGAGGCGGCGCTGTTCGGCATAGGTGATATAGAGTTGTTTCATGGCGCGAGTCAGCCCGACGTAGGCGAGGCGGCGCTCCTCCTCGAGGCCGGCCAAATCCGCGACCGAACGCTGATGCGGAAACAGGCCGTCCTCCATGCCTGCCAGAAACACCACCGGAAACTCCAAACCCTTGGCCGAATGCAGGGTCATCATCTGCACGCAGTCGTCGTAGGGGTCGGCCTGGCCCTCGCCGGATTCCAGTACGGCATGCGCAAGAAACGACTCGAGCGGCGATAGTTCGTTTTCGGCGTCCGTCTCCGGAGAAAAGCCGCGCGCCGCGCTGACGAGTTCCAGCAAGTTCTCGATCCGCCCTTCGCCCCGTTCGCCCTTCTCTTTTTTGAAATGCTCGATGAGCCCGCTCATTTGAATCACATGATCCACTTGTTCGTAAAGTTCCAACCCCTGAACTTCCTGAGCCAGCTTGTCGATCAGGGCCAAAAAAGCCTGCAGTGCCAGGGCCGCTCGTTGCGGCAGCGCGCTCTGTATACAGGTCAATGCGCCCATCCAAAGCGAAGTCGAGTGCGATCGCGTGTGGTCGCGCACCGTGTCCATGGTTTTCGCGCCGATGCCGCGCACCGGCAGATTCACCACCCGCTCGAAGGAGGTGTCGTCGGCCCGGCTGGCGATCAGACGCAGGTACGCCAGAGTGTCCTTGATTTCTGCGCGTTCGAAGAACCGCAAACCCCCGTATACGCGGTACGGCATGCGGGCATTGAGAAATGCCTCTTCGAACACGCGCGATTGTGCGTTCGACCGATACAGCACCGCCGTCTCACGCCGCGCGCCACCGTGCATCACCCATTCGCGAATTCGGTTCACCACAAAATCCGCTTCGTCGCGCTCATTGAAGGCCGCGTAGAGCTTGACGCGATCGCCGTCGGCGCCGCTGGTCCACAGGGTCTTGCCCAGCCGGCCGGCATTGTTGGAGATCAGCGCATTTGCCGCTTTCAGGATGGTGCCCGTGGAGCGATAGTTCTGTTCCAGCTTGTACAGCACGGCTTTCGGGAAATCGCGGCGAAACTGCTGCAGGTTCTCGACCCGCGCGCCTCTCCAGCGATAAATTGATTGATCGTCATCACCGACCACGAAAGGCATCCCCTCGGGGCCGGCCAGCAGCATCAGCCACTTGTACTGGATGGCATTGGTGTCTTGAAATTCATCCACCAACACGTGACGAAAACGCGTGCGATAGTGCTGCAGCAGCGACGGATCGTCGCGCCATAATTCATAGGCGCGCAGCAGGAGCTCGGCGAAGTCCACCACGCCGGCCCGTTGACAGGCCTCCTCGTAGGCTTGGTAGATCTTGATCAGCTGGCGGCGAGTAGGATCGCCGTCGTCCTTGATGTGCTTGGCGCGATGACCCTCATCTTTTTGTGCATTGATGAACCACTGGATCTCGCGCGGTATCCAGCGGCTGTCATCGAGATCGAGCGCCTTCAATACCTTGCGCAATACCCGCGCTTGATCTTCGGAATCCAGGATTTGAAAGCTTTGCGGCAGGCCCGCCTCACGCCAATGGATTCGCAGCAGCCGATGGGCCAATCCATGAAACGTGCCCAGCCACATGGCGCCGCTCGGCAAACCCAATAGAGTTTCGATGCGGCTGCGCATTTCTGCGGCCGCCTTGTTGGTGAAGGTGACCGCGAGAATGCTGTTGGGCGAGGCGCCTTCGACCTGGATCAGCCAGGCGACGCGATGTACCAGTACACGAGTCTTGCCGCTGCCGGCGCCCGCCAGAACCAGGGCGGGGCCGAGCGGCGAGGCAACCGCCTGCCGTTGGTCATCGTTGAGCCCGTCGAGAAGGTGAGATACGTCCATAAGGGCGCGGATTGTACTTGAGCTGGGAGCCTGTCTGGGACCCGCGCAGCGCCCGGATAACCTTAAGGCGATTGAGCGCGGCCTTCCTCGGCGAATTCGATCAGCGCCAGCGCCAGAGACAGCACCACGGGACCTGCGATCAGGCCGATGGCGCCGAACGCCGGAATGCCGCCCAGAACTCCGATGAACACCGCCAGCGCGGAAATCTTTGCCCGACCGGATATGAGCAGCGGCCGCAACACATTGTCGAGGGTTCCCAGCAGCAGGCCCCAGGCGAGCAAGAAAATGCCATATCCCCAGCGGCCATCGAAGAACAGCCAGATCACCGCCGGGCCCCACACCAGGGCCGTGCCGCCCACGGGCAGCATGGCGAGCAGCGCCGCCAGCACGCCGAACACCACCGGTGAGGGCAGGCCGGCGACGGTGAAACCGATTCCTAGCAAGACGCCCTGAAAGAATGCCGTCACGCTGGTGCCGATAACAATGGCGCGAGTCACGCCGCTCAATTGCCGGAACAGCCGTTCCTTGCGAATTTCGTCCAGCGGAATCAAGCGGCGCGCGCGCGCCTGCATGGCATCGCCGTCGCGCAGGAAAAAGAACAATAGAAACAGCATGATCGCAAAGCCAAACAGCGAGCCTAAGGCGCCCAAGAAAAATCCCCCGCCGACGCTGGCCGCGTGTTTCAGCACTTCTCGTGTGCCGGCGATCAGCCAGGATTGAATCTGCTCCGCCGATATCCCGGAATGTGCCCCTAACCAGACGTTGATACGGGCGATCCAGGGGAATTGCTGCAAGTCCGACAGCGACTGAATATCGAGCTCCGCTGCAGATCGTTGCAGCTTCTGCAGCAGCGTGGAAATTTGCGCAACAAAATCGATGGACAGTGCGCTTAAGGGCAGCAGTATCACGATCGGCGCCAGCAGCGTAAGCACGCCGGCCGCGGCCGCCTTACCGCGAAAACGCCGGCGCAGCCGTAGATTCAAGGGATACAGCAGGAATGCCAGAAAGGCCGCCCAAGTCATGGGCCCCAAGAAGGGCACGAAAATCAGCAGCAGCGCATACCCTAGAACCGCGGCTACGACGAGCGCAAAAATACGCGGATAAAAGCTCGAGGGGGTCGGCATCCCGCCATCCTAGCACTCGATCTGGCGGGGCGGACACGTGTAACATTGACGCACTCAAGGCGCCGCCAGCGGAACAACAATGACAACAATTAGCGTCAACAATCAAAAACTTAACGTCGACGCCGCGCCGGACACGCCGCTGCTCTGGGTGCTGCGCGATCACCTGGGAATGACCGGGACCAAATTCGGCTGCGGTATGGCGCTGTGCGGCGCGTGTACGGTGCACATCGACGGCGCCCCGACACGTTCCTGTGTCCTTCCCTTGAGCGCGGTGGCGGGAAAATCCATCACGACCATTGAAGGGCTGTCTTTGGATCGCAGCCACGCCGTGCAGAAGGCGTGGATGGAGTTGGACGTGCCTCAATGCGGCTATTGTCAGTCCGGACAGATCATGTCCGCAGCGGCGCTGCTCACGGCGAACCCGAAACCCAATGACGCCGATATCGATGCGGCGATGTCCGGCAACATCTGCCGCTGCGGTACTTACCCTAGAATCCGCAAGGCAATCTATCGCGCGGCGGAATTGCTTAGGCAAGGCGCACCCAAGTGAGACCCATGTCTGAACTGAGCCGCCGCGATTTCCTGAACGCCACCGCCACCGTCGGCGGCGGACTGATACTGGCGCTGACTCTTCCCGGCCCGAGCGGCAAATCCAATTCCGCCGCCGCCGCCGGGACCGGCGCAGCAGGTGGTGCGGCTGCCGACAAATCCGCTGGTCAAATCAATGCGTGGCTGAAAATCGCCCGCGACAATTCCATCACCGTCATCGTCGACCGCTCCGAGATGGGTCAGGGTGTGTACACGGCGCTGCCCATGCTGCTGGCCGAGGAACTGAACATCGATATGGGCGTGCTCCGCATCGAGGCTGCACCGGTGGGTGATGCCTACATCAATCCCGGCAACGGCGGGCAGGTGACCGGAACCAGCAACAGTGTACAAGATGCCTGGGAAAAGTTGCGCATGGCGGGCGCGACCGCCCGCACCATGCTCATCTCGGCTGCCGCAAAACGCTGGCGCATCGATCCGGCCCAGTGTCATGTCGAGAACGGCACGGTGATCAACAGCCAAGGCAAGGCATTGACCTTTGGTGAACTCGCCGACGCGGCCGCCAAAGAACCGGTCCCCAAAGGACTGAAATTAAAATCCAGGAACGATTTCCAAATCATCGGCAAGGCGCGGGCCCGTACCGATACGCCCGGCAAGGTCGATGGTAGCGCCGAGTTCGGCCTGGACGTCAAGCTGCCCGGAATGCTGCACGCCGTGCTGGCACAGAGTCCGGTGCTGGGCGGAAAGGTGCAGGCAGTCGATGCCCGCGCAGCCGAGAAAATGCCGGGGGTGCGTAAGGTCATGACCACCTCCAGCGGAGTGGTGGTGGTGGCCGACCATTTCTGGCAGGCGTTGAAGGCGCGCGGCGCACTGGACATCACCTGGGATTCGGGCGCCAATGCGCAGCTCGACAACACCGCCATTCGCGCCATGTTGGTAAAGACCGCTGCCGCGGGCGCCGGTTTGTCCGCGCGCATCGACGGCAATGTGGAAAGTGCACTCAAGTCTTCGAAGCAGAGTTTGAGCGCCGCTTATTATTTGCCGCTGCTGGCGCACGCCACCATGGAGCCGATGAATTGCACGGCCGATGTCAGGGCAGATGGCTGCGACTTATACGTGGGAACGCAGGTTCAGCAGATTGCGCAGACCACGGCGGCAACCGCGGCCGGACTGGCTCCGGAAAAAGTGCGGGTGTTTACCACCTTGATCGGCGGCGGCTTCGGCAGGCGTTTGGACATCGATTTCATTCCCGCGGCGGTGGAGGCGTCGAAGGCGCTGGGCGCACCGGTCAAGGTCATTTGGACGCGGGAAGACGACATGACGCACGACACCTATCGCCCGCCGGCCTACGAAGAGGTCAGCGGCGGCATCGACGCGGCCGGAAAAATCACCGCCTGGAAATTGCACATCACCAGCCCTTCCATCACCGCACGCATGTTTCCGCCCGTGAAAGGAGTGGACGACTCAGTGATCGAGGCGGCGGTCAACAATCTCTACGACGTGCCGAATCTATCGGTGAGTTATTCGCGCCAGGAAATCGGCATCGATGTGGGCTACATGCGTTCGGTCAGCCACGCGCCCAACTGCTTCGTCATCGAGAGTTTCATGGATGAGTTGGCCGCCGCGG
>JANYIY010000474.1 GCA_025358615.1 Gammaproteobacteria bacterium
TCAACGCCTTGGCGCGCCTTGCCGAAGACTCCAGCGGCTTCGTCGGCGGCGAATCGCCCTTGGATCTCGAAGAGCGCGCCGACAGCATTTTGGAATCGGTGGGCGTTCCGCAGATCGCCCAAAAGGTCGCGCAAGATTACGAAGAATTTGGTCCGCCGGGGGTGGAGATCGCGCATCTCCAAGTCATGGACTGGACCGAGGACGAGCAGACATCGCATCCCGCACAGGACGACGAATCAGACCTCGGTGACGCCGGCCCGCATGCTGCCGGCCATTCGCCGAACGAGGATCGTTCGCTGGAGTTCACGCTGCCACCCGGCGAACTGGATCGCATATTCATCGAATCCAAAAAGCGGCCGCTGCAGCCCATTCCGGCACCGCCGCCGGAAATGGAAGTGGAAATCGAAATCGTACTCCCGTCTGAACTGCCGCAGGCGTCTGAACTGCCGCAGCCGTCTGAACCGCCGCCGCATCCGGAGCGGCGCGTCAACCGCTACCAGGCGGCCGAAGTATCGGATGACGTGCGTCGCGATATGCTCGAGGGATTCGAAGAAGTCGTGGAACCGCCCATCCTCATGCGGCATTCCGAGCGCGCCGCTGCCGGCCGCCGACGCTTCACCCTGTGGCTTGGCGCGGCCGTCGCCGCTGCGCTGTTGTTGATGGTGCAAATCGCGCGCCAGAACCGCGACTGGCCCTTGGTCCGCGCGTTGTACGGCGCGATGGGCACCCCGCAAGCCGCGCCGGCCAATTTTTCCGCCTATCAACTCCGCCAGTGGGGCGTAACCGGCGATCCGGACGCCAACGGCACCTTGCGGGTGCGTGCCAGCATTCTCAACACGGCTGCCCAGCTACAGCCTTATCCCCTGCTGCGGGTGACGCTCGCCGATCGCTTCGGCAAGAGCATCGGCACACGCGATTTCGAGCCGTCCGAATACTTGGGCAAACCCACCGCCAAGTTGCTGGCGCCCGGCGAACGCGTCGATGCCACCTTGCAAATTCTCGATCCCGGCAAGAATGCGGAAGGATTTGAAATCGATGTGTGCCTGCGCGGCAGCGATCAAAAAATCGCCTGCGCCAATGATGTTGCGCCGCAGAGCAAGCGATGAACACCGTGCACCGCGTCGTCAAGATCGGCCCCTACACCTTGCCATCCAACGTGGTGCTGGCTCCGATGGCCGGCGTTACCGATCGTCCGTTTCGCATTCTGTGCCGGCGATTTGGCGCAGGCCTTGCGGCCTCAGAAATGCTCAGCGCCGACGTGCGCCTGTGGGACACGCCGAAATCGCGCCGGCGCATGGACCACAGCGGCGAGCCCAGTCCCCGGGTGGTGCAGATCGCCGGCTTCGATCCCGAGATGATGGCCGAGGCGGCGCGCCGCAACGTGGATGCCGGCGCGCAAATCATCGACATCAACATGGGTTGTCCGGCGAAAAAAGTCTGTAATCGTTTGGCGGGCTCCGCTTTGCTGCAGGACGAGCCGCTGGTTGCGCGGATTTTGCACAGCGTCGTACACGCGGTCGACGTGCCCGTGACTCTGAAGATGCGCACCGGTTGGGACCGCGATCACAAGAATGGCGGCCGCATCGCAACCATCGCGGAAGACAACGGTATTCAAGCACTTGCAGTCCATGGCCGTACCCGTACCGATCTGTATCAGGGAAATGCCGAACACCACACCGTGGCAATCATCAAAGCCACCGTCAAGATTCCGGTGTTTGCGAACGGCGATGTGGATACGCCGCAACGCGCACGGCAAATCCTGCAAGCCACCGGCTGCGACGGCATCATGATCGGCCGCGCAGCACAAGGCAGGCCATGGATTTTCGACGAAGTCAATTTTTTCCTATCGACGGGCGAATCGCGCGCAACTCTAGCGCTGGAAAAAGTACGTGATATTATGCGCGCCCACCTCGAAGACCTGTACGCATTTTACGGTGATGAAACGGGTGTTCGAGTGGCACGCAAACACTTGAGTTGGTATTTTCGGCAACATCCCGGACAAGACGCCCTACGGAATCGACTCGTGCAAATCGAGACGCCGCAGGAGCAGCTGTCGACGCTTCTGGAACATTACGACACAGGTTTGTATCGCGCTGCGTAAGCGCGCATTGTGATAACAACGATGATCGACAGGGAAATTGGACTCAAGGTATGGTCGCGAAAAAGAAATCGAAATCACGCAGGGAAGTATCGCCGGCCTTCAACGGCCGCGATCTAAAGGTCAACGGCAAGGGCGTGCCCCTGCGTTCGCAGGCCGAAGAAGCCTTGCAGTGCTATTTTGAGACCCTCAATGGCCATAAGCCCGCACATTTGTACGAGCTCGTGATGCGCGAAGTGGAAGAGCCGCTGTTCAAAGTCGTCATGGGCCATGTGCAAGGCAATCAAAGCCGAGCCGCGACCATTCTCGGCATCAATCGCGGCACCTTGCGCAAGAAGCTCAAAGAGTTCGGCCTCAACGAGTAGGCCGCGACATTGCTCACGCCCGTCCGCCGTGCGTTACTCAGTGTCTCCGACAAGACCGGCATCGTTGAACTCGCGCGCGAATTGCGCGAGCGCGGCATCGAGCTATTGTCGACCGGTGGCACCGCCAAGCTGCTGGTGAGCCACGGCATCGTCGTCAAGGAAGTCGCCGAGCACACCGGGTTTCCGGAAATCATGGGCGGCCGGGTCAAGACTCTGCATCCAAAAATTCACGGCGGCCTGCTGGGACGGCGCGGTGTCGATGAAGCGGTCATGCTCGCCCACGATATTGAGCCCATCGACCTGTTGGCCGTCAATCTCTATCCCTTCGCCGCCACTGTGGCTCGGCTCGGCGCCACATACGATGATGCGGTCGATAATATCGACATCGGCGGTCCGGCCATGGTACGCGCCGCGGCCAAGAACCACGCCTCGGTCACCGTCGTGGTCGATCCTGGCGACTACCGTGCGCTGCTCGACGAATTGGCGGCCAACCAGGGCGCGACCAATGAGGCCATGCGTCGTAAGCTCGCCGCCAAGGCATTCGCGCACACGGCGCAATACGACGCCATGGTATCGGCCTATTTTACCGGTGCCATCGGCGGCGCCGCGCCGACCTTCCCGGATGATTTGAATCTGTCTTTTCGCAAGCACTTGGATTTGCGTTACGGCGAGAATCCGCACCAGCAGGCCGCGTTCTACACCGACCCGCGCGCCATCGGCGCCTGCGTGACGCAGGCGAAGCAAATCCAAGGCAAGGAACTCTCGTATAACAATATCGCCGACAGCGACACGGCGCTCGAATGCGTGCGCCAATTCGATTTTCCCGCCTGCGTCATCGTCAAGCATGCCAATCCCTGCGGCGTCGCGCGCGCCGATACCCTCGCCGCAGCCTATGCGCACGCCTATCGCACCGACCCCACCTCCGCGTATGGCGGCATCATCGCCTTTAACCGCGAATTGGATGCCGCCACTGCTAAGGCCATCGTGGATCAGCAGTTCGTCGAAGTGATCCTCGCACCCAGCGTCTCGGAAGAGGCTCGCGCGCTGCTCGCGTCGAAGGACAATGTGCGCGTGCTGCGGACCGGCGACCTCACCGTGCCGGTGACGCAGCTGCTGGAGTACAAGAGTGTTGCCGGTGGACTTCTGGTACAAACCCGCGACCACGGAGTGATCCGGGCGCAAGAGCTGCGCGCGGTCACCGAGCGCGTGCCCACGCTCGCCGAGCTCGATGACCTCATCTTTGCGTGGCGGGTCGCGAAATATGTCAAATCCAATGCCATTGTCTGCGTCAAGCATAAGGCGACCTTGGGCATCGGCGCCGGCCAGATGAGTCGGGTGGTGAGCAGTAAAATCGCCGCACTCAAGGCAAAGGATGCGGGCCTCGACATGCATGGCGCCAGCATTGCCTCCGATGCCTTCTTCCCCTTTCGCGACGGCCTCGACACCTTGGCCGAGTTCGGCATCAAATCGGTGATTCAGCCCGGCGGTTCCAAGCGCGACGCCGAAGTCATCGCCGCGGCCGACGAACATGGCATCGCCATGATGTTCACCGGCATGCGTCACTTCCGTCACTAAACTTAGGCGTCCGCATGAAAGTTCTAGTGATAGGCGGCGGCGGCCGCGAACACGCGCTGGCTTGGAAATGCGCACAGTCGCCGCGCGTGCAACAGGTCAGCGTCGCTCCGGGCAACGCCGGCACGGCGCTCGAACCCAAGATGCGCAATATCGACATCCCGGCCGATGACATCGAGGCACTGTTAGACTTTGCTACCCATCACGACATCGCGCTCACCATCGTCGGTCCCGAAGGCCCGCTGGTGGCCGGCATCGTCGATCGCTTCACTGCCGCCGGCCGCGCCTGCTTCGGTCCTTCGACAGCCGCAGCGCGCCTCGAAGGCTCCAAGGCCTTTACCAAGGATTTCCTCAAACGCCACCGCATTCCGACCGCGAGCTACGCGACCTTCACCGCGGATAATTTCGATCCCGACCATATCCGCGCACAACGGCTGCCCGTCGTCGTCAAGGCCGACGGGCTCGCGGCCGGCAAAGGCGTCATTATTTGCGAGACTCACGAATCCGCAATCGAGGCGGCAAGCGCCATGCTCGGCGGCAGTTTCGGGACGGCCGGCCAGACCATCGTGATCGAAGAGTTCCTGCTGGGCGAGGAAGTGAGCTTCATCGTCATCGCCAGCGATCAAGCCGTGTTGCCGCTTGCCACATCCCAGGACCACAAGCGCCGCGACGACGGCGATCAAGGACCCAATACCGGCGGCATGGGCGCCTATTCGCCCGCCCCGCTCGTCACACCGGCATTGCATGCGCGCATCATGCGCGAGGTCATCGAGCCCACCCTGCGCGGCTTGCGCGACGACGGCAATCCGTACCTGGGATTTTTATATGCGGGCTTGATGATTGCCGCCGACGGCACGCCGAACGTGCTCGAGTTCAACTGCCGCTTCGGCGATCCGGAAACCCAGCCAATATTGCTGCGGCTGCAAAGCGACCTGGTCGATCTGTGCGAGGCGGCCCTCGCCGGCGCCGCCGCCTTGAGTGGAGTCAGCGCACGCTGGGATCCGCGCGCCGCTCTGGGGGTCGTCATGGCAGCCGGCGGCTATCCGGACACCTACCGCAAAGGCGATCCCGTCTTTGGCTTGGATGCCGCCGCCAAACTGCCGGGGAAAGTGTTTCATGCCGGCACCCGCGTCGAGGCCGGCAGCGCCGGCGACGGGCAAATCGTCACCGCCGGCGGACGGGTGCTGTGTGCGGTCGGCCTCGGCGATTCAGTCGCGGCCGCGCAAGCTCAGGCCTATGACCTCGTGCATGCGATTCACTGGAACTTGGTGCAATACCGACGTGACATCGGCTATCGCGCCATTGAGCG
>JANYIY010000042.1 GCA_025358615.1 Gammaproteobacteria bacterium
ATTGCCGACCTCACTTGCAGGGCCGCATCATGAGCACTGCGCCGCACATCCTTCTCATCAACCCGACGATCACCAAGCGCCGCAATGCGAAGTTTCCGTTCGCCGTGCTCAATCTCTCCGCGGCCCTGGATGAAAAATACGCATCCAGCATCATTGACGGCAATGTCGATCGTGACTTCGTTGCGACCGCAGTGCGTACGTTGGAGCGAGGGCACGTCGATGCTGTCGGTGTCAGCGTGATGGGTGGCCCACAATTGCGAAACGCGATACTCGTGTCGCAGGCCATACGGGCGCGGTTCCCGTCGATCCCTATCATCTGGGGCGGACACTTTCCCACCATCTGCGCGGTCTCCAGCCTGAACGTGCCCTATGTTGATTACGCCATCAGGGGCCAAGGGGAGCAAACTTTCATCGAGTTGCTCGACCTGCTCCTCGGCAGTGCCTGCACCGCGCTCGACTCGATTGCCGGACTGTCTTGGCGCCGGGATGGACAGATTATCCACAACCCCAACCGGACATTCTCCAGCGCCGGGCTTGCGCGCAGCCTGCCGTATGAGCGGCTGAGCGAGCCGCGCCAATATTTCTCAAAAACGTTCCTGGGAAACCGCACCAGCGGCTATCAAGCGGCGATAGGCTGCCGATTCCGGTGCACGTTTTGTGGCGTTGCCGCGATGTTTCGCGGCAAGACGGCCCTACCACCGCCCGAACGGCTGGACCACGAGTTGCGACTGCTGCAAACGAAGTTCGGCATGGACTCCATTCAGTTCTACGACCACAACTTCTTCGACCGCGAGGAAGATACCGCGCCAGTGCTCGAAGTCTTGGCCGGTCTGCAGTTGCCCTGGTGGTGCTTCGCCCGCGCCGATGCGCTGTTGAATCTGTCGGAGCGCTCCTGGGCATTGGTCAGAAAGAGCGAGCTTCGAATGGCGTACATTGGCGCAGAGTCACCCAGCGATTGGTTGTTGCATGATGTGCGCAAGGGCACCCGCACGGACCAGACTCTGGAGGCCGTCGAGATCTGTCGCAGCAACGGCGTCATCCCGGAACTGTCGTTCATGTTGGCTCCGCCGCAGGATCCGGAAGGGGAGACGGAGCTGACGTTCGAGTTCATTCGCCACATCAAGCGCCTTCATCCCCAAACCGAGATTATGCTTTACATCTATGCGCCGTTGCCGCCGGCGCCGGGAAGCAAAGACCCCCAGGTTGAACGCACTGTCCGTTCTTTGCGCGACAGCGACGGCAGCCCACTCGTATTTCCGTCCACGGCGGACGAGTGGGCCGAACAGAAGTGGGTGAGGTACTGGTGCCACACCGATACTCCCTGGCTCACCGCGCGCTTGCGCGAGCGCATCAGTGATTTCACCACGGTACTCGGCTGCAGGTTTCCGACAATCACGGACGTTCGCTCGCCGTCTTGGGGAAAAGCCGGGCTCCAGGCACTCGCGTCCTGGCGCTACCGCTTTGAACGCTACGGCCGGCCCTGGGAACTGGACTTCTCGAGAAAATTCATCCGGCTATGGGATCCTCGTGTTTCAGGCCTGTAAGGAGAGTAGCGGTATGTCCGTACTGCGTGCGCTCTGGAACCTATTGGACTCGCGGCAACGCCGGCATCTGCTCGGGTTGCAACTGATCTCGATTGTAATGGCCCTCTCAACGGTGGGTGGGGTCGCAGCCGTGCTGCCGTTTTTTGTCGCTCTGTCGGATCCGGGTGCGATTCGGCACAACGCGGTCGCCTGGGTCGTATTGCAGAAGCTGAACGTCGGCGAAGCCTCGATCGTGCCTGCCTTGGGCGCCGGCTTCGCGGCGAGCGTGCTGCTCGCGAATGCGATCAACCTGTTCGGATTGCTGGCAATCAACCGATTTTCCGTGCGCGTCGGGGAAACCCTATACGCGGAGCTGTTCGCCGAGTACCTGCGTCGTGGCTACGAGTTCCATGCTCGCAGCGGTAGCTCTGTGCTGGCGAGCAAAGTGCAAGAGAGCGCGCGCGTGACCTCCGGCATCGTCCAATACGCTCTCGTCCTGGTGGCGAGCCTGGTAACGATTGCATTCATCGTGGCCGCCGTGGTGTTCGTCGATCCCGTTGTCGCGGTCGCCGCCATGACAGGTTTGGGCGCGAGCTACGCGACACTTTATGGTGTCGCCCGCAAACGCCTCTGGCGCAACGGAAGTATGGAACACCAGCTGCGCAACGAGCGCATGCGGACGGTGGGCGAGAGCTTTGCCGCCATCAAAGACGTTACGTTGCTGGGGGTCGAGGAGTTTTTTGCAAGGCGCTTCGCAGAGCAATCGCGTCGCATCTCGAGCGCCGGCGCCAGTACTTTCGCCATCTCGCAAACGCCCAAATACGCGCTCGAGTGCGTCACCGTCAGCTGCCTGGTGGCGGTTGCGCTGTACCTTCGCAGCCGCTTTGCCGCGACCGGTCCCTGGGTAGGGCAGATCACCTTCGTTGCGCTTGCAGCCTACCGGCTGTTGCCCGCTCTGCAGCAGGCCTTCACGGCGATCGTGAACATTCGCACCGACCGCGCCGCCTTTGCCAGTGTCCAGAGGGATGTAGATCGCCCGCGAACGAAGCGCAACCAGCCGAATGCCGCCCTGTTGGATCGTGCATGGCACGGCCGGCCGCGCAAGGAGGTCCGCCTGTGCGAGGTATCATTCCGTCATTCGCCGCAGCATCCGCTGGTCCTCAGCGACGTGTCCCTTGTGATTCCCGTTGGAGCAATCGTCGGCTTCAGAGGCGCGAATGGCTCCGGCAAGACCACTCTGCTCGATGTGGTGAGCGGTCTGCTGGCACCGCAGTCCGGGCATATCGAGGTCGATGGCATACGGCTGTGCGCTGGGAACTACCGCTCCTGGCAAGCGAGCATCGCGTATGTTCCTCAGCACCTGTTTCTGCTCGAGGCAACTCTGGCCGAAAATATCGCTTTTGGTATTCCATTGGCTCAAATAGACCGCAACAGGTTGCGGACCGCGGCGCAACTAGCGTGTCTGACGGATTGCATTGCGAGTTTTCCCGCGGGTTACGATGAATGGCTCGGGCCCGCCGGGCGCGGCTTGAGTGGCGGGGAGCGACAACGCGTGGCCATCGCGCGTGCGCTGTACCGAGATGCCTCGATGCTGCTCCTCGATGAGGCCACGAGCTCATTGGACAGCGACAGCGAGAGTGAGATCGGTGAGATGCTGCAGTCGTTGCGTACCAACAGAACTGTTGTCATTGTTGCGCACAGAGCGGGCGCCTTGCGTCACTGCGATATTGTCTACGAACTCGCCGCCGGCAGGATCGTCGGTCAACATTCGCGAATGTCTCCTATTTCGCTGCAGGCCGGCAATGGGTGACCTGAGGCGCCTAAGCCGCATGGTCAAGTTCCTGCTGTTGGCTGGGCTCGCGGCCTGGGTGTTTCTGCGCGGCGTGATGCCGGCATTCACGGTGATAAGCGACGATTTCCCGGAGTATTTCACTTCCGCCAGCATCGCGCGCAGTGGCAAGGACGCGGCGAAACTCTACGACGGGGCGTGGTTTCGCGAGCAAACCCGTCACTATCGAGTGGGGAGTGGGATAAATCCGGGAGAATTTCGCCCCTACCCACCCCCGACGGCGTTGCTGCTCGCGCCACTCACGAGCTTCCAGCCTTTGACGGCATTGCGCATCGTGACCGTCGTGAACCTGGTATGCCTGGTCCTATCGATGCTCCTGCTCAGCAGAATCTTTGCGTGGGAGCTGCTGGATTCGGCCCTTTTCGTCCTTGCATCGGGGTGGGCGCTGCACGCCGGTCTGCGCTTCGGCCATCCCTACATCCTCATTTCGACGTTCTGTCTGCTGGGATACGCGCTGTATCTCAAACGCAAGCCTTGGCTGGCCGGTCTGTGCCTGGGTGTGTTCGTGCCGATTAAATACTTTCCATTGAGCGTGCTTGCCGCTTTTGCGTTGCAGCGGCAGTGGCGGGTGGTGGTGGGCGGTGGCATCGGGATTGCGGCCGTGGTGTTGGTCAGCATCGGCATGCTGGATTGGCAAGTACATCAAATCTTCCTCCTCGAGGTGTTGTTGAATCACCTCACAGGACACGTCGACCCGGGTCCGCGTTTCATTGCGATATTCCAGTCGTTCGATACCCTCTTTGACCGATTATTAATTTTCGACCCCGTGCGAAACCCGCATCCCGTGCTGGATGCGCCGCAGCTGCGAACCGTCGCTGTCCTCAGTACCAAGAGCTTGCTGGTGCTCGCGGCTGTGGCGATGCTGATCAAGATTGCGCGCGACAAGATTGCGCGCGGGACAACTTCCCGGACTATCGCGCCCGCGATCGGAATCCTCGGCGTCCTGGCGTTATTGATTGCGCCCGGATCGGGGACGTACGCCTTTGTGCTGCTTTGGCTTCCGGTTGCACTGCTCATCGACTACTTCCTGTCCGAGGGTGCCCGCGTTCCCGCGTTCCTCATTCTTTGCGCGTACGTGTTCATCGGATTCATTCCCTACGGCCATACATATCCGTTTGACGGCCGCGGCGGACTCACGGTATTGGCATTCCCCAGACTATTCCTGATGCTGGCGATGTTTGTCGTGTGCATCTGTGCTGTCATGCTGCCGCACTCTGCGGGCGAGCGGATTCGTTTGCAGGTGCAGAATGCCTGAAGACACTCGTCGCGAGTTGAGGCCGCGGGCCTGGATGGCGGCCCTGCTTGTTGGGTTCATGCTGTACACCTGTGCGGGCTGCGGCGGGACAGATCCGCTGCCGCCCGCGCGAGATCCGGGTCTGCTCATCAAGCTCAGGTGGATAAAGAGCTACCCCAGCCAGTCGCGCTCCGATGTCGATGTGGGATTGTACTGGGCGCTGTCTTTTCTAGGCGCAAAGTTGCCGGCCGACGCCGCTGTGCTTTCGTGGGACGGCGCGCTGGTCACCCTTGATCTGAATGCCGCGGCAGTTGCGCAAGCCACAACGCCGGCCCGGAGAAAGCTGCTGCAGGTTCTAAAGTCCAGTGACGAATATCGCATGATGGGAGGTATCGACATCGGCCGTTTCGTCTTTCTGAGTCTGTGCAGTTCCTACCAATACTATGCGCTCACCGGAGTCAGCCCGAGCTATGCCGAGTTTCGGGCCGCGCACACATTTTCTTCCAGGCAGGTAGCCATCGTTGAGTCCGCGGTGGCGCATGGTAATCGCTTGATAGAAGTCGCCAAGGCCGGAGATTTCAACGCCGTGGCCTTTGGCGCCTACCGCAAGACGCTCGAATCGAAGGTGGATTTCAAGGGACTGCAGGATCATTCACGTGCGGAGGCTCTGTATCTGTCCTTCGCCGAGCCCACCGCGAGCCGCTTGGCGTCCAAATGGAATATCCCGCGGGAGCGCGTCGAACAAGTGTTGGCCGGCCGGAATCTCCGGACGCACCGCCATAGCGAAGCGCTTGACGATGATATTTTAGGCGACGAGTTGTACGATCGAAACGACGTAGACTCGCTCGCCCCGTATGCGGCGATCCGTGGACCTTCGGATATGCGAGAGGCCTCGAGTTACGAGCCGAGGCTCCTACAGTGACACGTGGGAATTCAAGATTCCGCCGTCAATCGCTTCTGAAACGCTATGGCCCGGTAGCGTTCGCGCTCGCCGCTCATCAGCCTGTTGTTGCGGTCGAACAGTACATCAGGCGCCAGATGTTTAGGATCGGCTTTGTAAACTACATCGAATTCCTGCGCCACCGATGTATCGCAAAAACGGAAGTTGGTTGTGTGCAATACCAGCAATCCGCCCGGCTTCAGGCAGCGGGCGAAATCACCCACGATTTGCTCAAAGGCATCGAAGTACAGAACGGGATCGCTGCGCTGAGCCGCACTAGTGCTGAGGTCACCATTGACCAACACCGCCAGGCAGAAGATGGCGTCATAGGAGCTCGTGGACTCGCCTTTCGTCGTTGCTGCAATCTCGAACGTCATGTTCGCGGGTTTCTCGGCCCGCATGCGCGCGTGGCAACGAGCGATGTTGCGCGGGTTGATGTCGATGCCCTTGAGGTCGGCGGCAGGAAAATACTTGCGCAGACTGAAAACTTCATCGCCGCGCGAGCAGCCAAACGACAGCACGCGCAGGTTCTGCCGCGAGCCCAGGCGCTCGGCCGCAAATCCGAACAGCCACGGGTATCGATCGGGGCGCGTGAAATAGTAAGGCTGGAATTCGCCGGGCACACGCCTTCGGAATCTACGGCGCAGCGAGTTCCAAACGTCCCACAGCGCGTGCCGGCCCTTGCTCGCAATGCCTCTCAAGGTGATCCGATTGAGACATGACATGCCGGGAATTATAGTGGGATTTTGAGCATGTCTAGCGAAACATCTGCGTTGCAGCCAGTGAGCGTGCTGGTCATTGGTGCCGGCCCGGCGCCCGATGCGCTGCATCTACCGGTTCTGGCGAGGCTGCGCGACCGGGGCGAAATCGTGCTGGCCATGGTGTGCGACATCCAGCATGAGCGCGCTGCGGCTGCCCGGGTCAAGTTCGGATTTCTCGAGGATGGCGGTGACGGCGTCGCGGCGCTCGAGCGTACGGACATCGATGCGGTTTACATTTTTGGCAGCGCGCAGTTGCACTACGAGTATGGAATGTTGGCATTGCGCAAGGGCAAACATCTGTTCGTCGAGAAGCCCGTGGCACCTACCTATAAGCAGGCGCTCGAGCTGGCGGAAGTTGCGCGAACGCAGGGACTGATCGCTGCCGGAGGTCTCAATCGCCGCTTCTTGAGGTCCCTGGCTGCCGTGCGTGCGCGCGCTGGGAAAGCGGGCTGGAGTTTTGCCGAAGCGATATTTCACAAGCCTGAATTTGGCAATCCCCCGTCTTTTGGCACCCGCACCTGGCTGGGTGCGAACGGCATTCACGGTTTGGATGCGTTGCTCTTCATGATGGGCGGGCTACCGGAGCAATTGACGGCCTATACCGGAGAAGCCGGCGCGGCTCAGCAGGGTGCGTTCTGCGCCGTGATGCGTTGGCACGATGGGGCTCAGGGCGCATTCCTTTGCAACAACAACGCCGGTTCTCGGCGTGAGGAGTATTTGTTCCATGCGCCAGACGAGACTTGCAGCGTTACCGAAACCGGTCTTACGATAGAAAGAAAAGGTCATCCGGCAACGTCGCTGGAGCTTCGCATGCAAGGTGATGGGTATGCGGCTGAACATGAGGCTTTTCTGCAGGCCATCCGCACCGGCGCTGAGCCGCTACATAGTCTCGCCGCCGTTGCGCCCTCCGTCTTTCTCGCCGAGCTGATTGAAAGCGGCTTCAGCGGGCGCGTGCAATTGCCACCGCTCGAATTTCGCCCGGCACCGCAGCGACGCGCACTCGCGGGGAAATCCATACTGGTCGTGCCATCTGTCGAATTGCAGGCACCGCTCGCGAGCTTACTGGCGAGGTACCGGCTGGTGACTCTGGAGGACGTGCGCCAATCGGCCGCCGAGCGCCCCGATATTGTCGCGGCAATTTTGGGACGGGGCTCATCCGCCTTGCCTGCGGACGTTCTGGCAAAGCTGCCGTGCCTGGGTGTGGTCGGCATCGTTGGCCTGTCGCTCGCGCGCCACGCGCCCGACGCACTGCTGGCACGCGGCGTGAGGTTGGTGAATGGAAGCTCAGCCTATGCAGATAGCGTCGCGGAGTACGCGTTCGGCTTGGCAATTCTCGGGCGCCGCCGCGCCTTTGTTTCGCATGATGTCATGCGCGCAGGGGGCTGGGGTACTGTGACACGTCCGCAGGGATTTAAAGGTAGTCTGATGCGGGCCGCTCGCCGTTTGCGTCCCGCCATCCAGGTTGTCGGGCTCGAAGCATTGGCACTGCGGCTGTTCAGGATGGCTTCGCCCTTGGCCGGCGTTGCGGGACATGGCACTGCGCGGCCGCGCGATCTGCGAGGGACCATTGTCGGGCTAGTTGGCTGGGGCGAGAATGCGCGCGCTTTCGCCGAGCGTCTTCGCGGGGTGCAGGCGCATGTTTTGGTCTTTTCAGAACACGCGTCGAAAGATGACATCCGCCGCAGCGGTGCTGTTCCCGCTTCCCTGAGTGAGGTGTTGGCCGCTGATGTAGTGTCGCTGCATCGGGGTCTCACCGAACGCACGCGCCACTGTCTAGGCCCGCCTGAACTGGCGAAACTTCGCCCGGGCGCACTGCTCATCAACATTGCACGCGGGGCACTCATCGAACCCAATGCTCTGCTCGCGCGCCTGAAACGGGGCGACATCTTTGCCTGTCTGGACACTTTTGAAGAGGAGCCCCTGATCGGTCCACATTCCTTGCGTAATCTGCCGAATGTATTCCTCACCTCCCATATCGCCGGCGGCTCGCTCGACAATCATGCCGCTGCGGCGGTCGAGGTCGTGGGTAAGGTGGCTGCTCATCTGGCCGATGATCGCGCGCCATCCATTTCCGCCGAACGTTTATGGACCATGTCGTGAAAATCCCCGAGCTGCTTTCCGATCCCTTTGCGGAACGGTCCGCCGCCACGCTGCACAGAGACTTTCACGTGCTGGGTGCACAGGTTCGATTCGAGAGCAACAGCGAGGATTTGTTGCGGCTGGTTGACTCGGCCTACGCCGGGCTGCCGCGCCACAAGCTGTCGCGGGTTCAGCCGCGGTTGCGGATACGATTGGTCCTGACATCTGCTGAGCGGGAGCGCACGAGAGCCGATCCTAAGTCTTTGCAGATGTTTTCGGGAGCGGGGCTCCTGGCCGGGACCACGGAGTCTTCCGATTTCGTGGTCGTATCGCCGCATGAGCAGTCAGCGATCGTGGTCGTGTCGCCGCGGATGCTGCGTTTCCCCTATCACACACGTTATGAGCAGTCTGTTAACAAATATTCTACCCGACGAAACTATTGAGATTTGCCTATGCGAAACTTTTTGTCTCGCCTGACCAGTGTTTT
>JANYIY010000063.1 GCA_025358615.1 Gammaproteobacteria bacterium
CGGCATCCCCACTAGCTGCTTTGCGGAAAGCCGTTTCTTGGTGGATCGCGTCACCATCACCGACAATGAACCGGGAACCGTTCCAGGCACGCCCTCGCCGGCGGCGGCGGGAACTTCCGCCCCGTCCCCCACTGCGCCCGTCGCTGCCCCGTCGGCCGCTGCCCCGGCGCGTACTCCTCCGACGTCTCCTTAGGAGAATTGGCGCCGCGAGCTCGCCACCTGCTCGGCGATACTCACCGCGGTGCGCAGCGCCAGGAGTCCGTCTTCGCCGCTTACCGCAGGCGGTGACCCGGTGGCAACGGAATCGAGGAACGCGACGATCTCGTCCTTCAGCGCGTCCCCCTGCTCGTAAGTGGTCTCATCGATCGCCACCTGCGGCATGCCGTCGGCACCGACCCCGGTTCCTTTGCGAATGACCGTCAGCACCTTCTGCTGCAAATCCACCGAAATGTAGGCATCGTCCTGAAACAGCCGCAGCTTGCGTTCGGTCTTCAAACTGACGCGGCTCGCAGTTGCGTTGGCAACGCAACCGTTGGCGAAGCGCAGGCGCGCATTCGCAATATCGACTTCCCGGGAGAATACGCTGCTGCCGATGGCATCCACGGCCACCACCGGTGAGCGCACGATGCTCAAGATCAAATCGATGTCATGAATCATCAAATCCAGGACCACATCGACGTCGGTGCCGCGGTACTTGAAGGGAGCAAGCCGGGCCGACTCAATAAAGCGCGGCACGGTCAGCGTGGGCTGCACGGCCTGCACGGCGGCATTGAAGCGCTCGAGGTGGCCCACCTGCAGTGTACGGTTGGCGCGTCGCGCCAACTCGATGAGGAGCTCGCCCTCCGCGACGGTCACGGTCATCGGCTTTTCGACCAATATGCTCGCGCCCGCGTCGAGAAAATCCTTCGCCACTTCAAAATGCAGAGGTGTGGGGGTCACAATGCTGACGGCATTCACGTGCCCCAGCAATTCGCGATAGTCGGCATACGCCGCAACGCCGAGTTCGGCGGCCACCGCCATGCGCGCCTGCGACGACGGATCGGCGACGCCCACCAGGTGCGAATTGGGCAAGGTCGCATATTTCTGCGCATGAAATCGGCCGAGATAGCCGACGCCGACCACGGCCGTGCGAATCAAGGCGGTGCGTCTCGCCGCCACTTGCTGCGTGCACGGTAATCCTGACGCAATTGCAGGGTCGCACCGCCCACTACCGCGAGCGCGGCGCCCGCCAGGCATAGCAACCCACGCCACACCGTCCAATTTCCCACCGACAGCGACCACAGCATCATACCGACGGTCAGAATCACCCCGATGCCGATCAAGGCCCAAGGCTTGGCGTCATACAGGGTCTGCGGAGTCCAGGGTCGCATCACCTGATTCTACAGCGCTCAGGGCTACTTAACGCCGGATTCGTTTACAATCAGCTGCATGATGAGCAGACTTTTTCGCCGCCTCGGACTGACCAATCCGTGGTCCGTGGCCCTTGCGATGGCCGTACTCGGGCTGCTGTGTGGCGTCGCCCTTATGCCCGTCCTGATCTTCTATGCGGGCGTCGCGACCCTCGGGCGCTACGAGGGAGCCTCCCTCGGGCACCTCTACGGCAGCTTTTTCACAGGGCTTAAGGTGGGGTCGCTTGCCTGCTGGGCGGTTCTGCTGGGGCCCTACGGTCTATATCTGCTGTTCAAGGGGCTTCGGGCCTGGTGGCGAGTCAGCGCCCGCCTGGCTTAAGGTAAATTCAAGTTCCGCGTTTGGCGGACGCTAACACTCAATATGCGGATTTGGATCCGATTGATTTGTTGGAGCGTCGCGCGTGAATCCCCAGATCGAAGCTCACCTTCGTAGATCAGTGAATTTCCCCTCGCCGCCGGGCGTTGCGACGCACATCATCGAACTCGCGCAAGATCCGGACATCGAGATGGGGAAGGTCGCCAAGGCCTTGAGCATGGACTCGGCGCTGTCGACCAAAATTCTGCGCATCGCCAATTCGCCGCTGTATGCCCAGAGACGCAAAAGCGACAATCTGCGCCAGGCGCTGGTAGTGCTCGGGCTGAACGCCACGCTGACCCTGGCCTTGAGTTTCTCCCTGGTCAAGTCACTGCGAGGCGGCAAGTCGAACGGCCTGAGTTACGATCTGTATTGGCGGCGCGCCCTGCTGGCGGCGACCGCAGCACGCGCCCTCGGCGACGCCATGCATCATTCGCTGGCGGAGGAAATTTTCCTCGCCTCGCTCCTGCAAGACGTCGGCATGCTGGCGCTGGACCAGGCCGTGCCCGATTTATATGCCGAAGGGGAACGTCTGCAGCGCCAACATGTCGCGCTGGCTGAACATGAAAAAAAGCGCCTGCAGGTCGATCACGCGCATGTCGGCGGCTGGCTGATGGCGGGGTGGAACCTGCCGGAACGGCTGCATCGCGCCATCACGAACAGCCACCAGCTGGACCAGAGCTTCAGTACCGAACCGGCGCAGATCTTCGACCGCTGTGTCGCCCTCTCTGGCCCCGTCGCGGATTTATTCCTGTTGGATCCGGAGCAGCGGCAGTTCGCCGAGACCGCACTATGCGCCGAACGCAGCTTGGGTCTCGATAAAATGGCATTCGGCCAGGTGTTGGGCACCATCGGCGCCATGATTCCCGAAACCGAAGCGATATTCGAAACCGATCTGCTCGCCAAACAACATCCGGAACTGATTCTCGAACAAGCGCGCGAAGTTTTGATGCTGCGCAGCCTGCACGCGCTTCGCGAGATCAATACTTTGCGAGCGGCCGCGGAAGACTCCACATCGCGCACGCTCGAACTCGAGGAAGAGACGCGCCGCGACTCGCTGACCGGCGTCTACAACCGCGCTTACCTGGATCACTTTCTGGGGCGCGAGTTCGACAACTCGACGCGTCACAAATGGCCGCTGAGCGTCGCCTTCGCGGATCTGGACAATTTCAAGAACATCAACGACAGCTTCGGCCACCAGGCCGGAGACCGCATCCTGCAGGCGACCGCGCGGATTCTTCGCGGCAACACACGCGAGACGGACTTGATCGCGCGCTATGGCGGCGAAGAGTTCGTCGTGGTGCTGCCGGCCACCGACGCGCAGACGGCGCGCAGCATCTGCGAGCGCATCGTGCTTGCGTTCCGCAATACCGGACACGTCATTGGTTCCGAGCATGCCAAGGTGACGATTTCCATCGGCTGCGCCACTCACGGCGCGCAAACGCTATTCGACTGCGTCGCCGACTTCGTCAAGGCAGCGGACCAGGCCTTATATACGGCCAAGATGCGCGGCCGTAACCGCTCGGTGCCCTTCGATCGGCAAATACCCGGCGCGCTTGCGCGCATGGGCTAAAGGCACGCTCTGATCTCGCCTTCGGGCACGCGGCCGCGATTCAAGCGCAGCGCACCGCGTTATGTCTTCAAGCGGGATGATCCGCGTCACAGTTCTGCAATCGCGCCCGCACCTCGCTGTCGCGATTTGGGAACATGGGTCCCCTGACATGATCGAAAACAAAGCAAGAGCTATTGACGCATCGGTTTTTTATTTGTAGAGGGAAGACTTAATGAGCGAGCACAAGACCCTGAAAAATGCGGCTTCGGAATTCAGCTTCGGCGTGCGCGAGTTGCGGCAGGCGAACGCAGCGGAGAAACTCAGCGTGAATGCCGCGCCGCTCAAGGCGGCGAACGAGCAGCGCGGTTTCGATCCCTACAACACCTCCGGCAGCTTCGACCGCAAGAAGAACTGGTCCAGAGTCGGTAAGCGCTAGTCACCGGAACTCTAAAGGGAACCCTAAGGGAGAGCTGAGGGAGCCCTAAGCGAACCCTTACGGTTCTAGTGCGCGGTCGCGGCTCCCCCGATATTCGCTGTTCGGATACCAGCGCGGAAAGCGCCGCGTGTGCGCCACCCGGTAGCCGACGTCATAGTACAGATCGAGATCCTCCACCGCGCCGCGCACGTCCCAGCTTGGGGAGTATTGATCGCTCGGCTGGTGATAGCGATGCGACAGGTAATCGTCGAGTTGCGCCCGTCCCCAAGCCGGACCGCGGGCCGCATCGTCCAGACCCCCTTTGGCATACAGCGCCGGCACGCCGGCCTTGGCGAAGGTGAAATTGTCGGACCGAAAATAAAGACCTTGCCCGAGCGTGGGTTCCGGAGTCACTTCGCGGCCCTGCAGCAGCGCGGCAGCGCGGGCATACTCTTCCAGATCGGTGTTGCCAGAACCAAAGATGGTGACATCCCGGGTCGGACCACCGCCATGCAAGGTGTCCAAATTGAGCACGGCCGCGGTATCGCGCAAGGACAGCACCGGATTCTCTACGTAGTACCGAGATCCCAACAAGCCGAAGTCGCCGCCGGTCAGCGCCAGAAACGCG
>JANYIY010000347.1 GCA_025358615.1 Gammaproteobacteria bacterium
AGGTTAGTCATGGCCTAAACACCTGCCCGAGGTGAAAATGGCAACGTCGGCAACCTCTCGACGGCGCCGGCCGCGGCGGCTTGGCAAATCGAGCACCAACGGGCAATAGCTACTCGACTTCCAGACCCGTAGATTGGCGAACCAAGCGGGTAACCGCGTTCGCATCCAGAGCAGCACCAGATCGAAGAACCGGGCGTCTCGCGCACAGAGCAGCATGCACACTCCGTGTATGGGCGCGCACAGCAACAATGTCAGGAGGTTCTTCGTTAGGAGAAACGCCTCCATGGTAAATACCATGTTGAACAGCAACGCCGAATAGGTCACACCCCATCGCATCGGAGGACGTGTTGCACCCACGAACAGCGGGTCAGCGATCAAACCGGGATTGAGGTCGCTCAACGCGTGCTCCTACACGCCGAACATGCCGCGAATCCACGTCACGATCTGCGGCGCGCCGAATCCGATGGCGATCCCCAAAATCGCGCCGATGCACCACCCCCACGACATTCGATTTGCCATAGCCATTCCTCCGAGGACCATCACCAGAATGATGGCAACCGGGGTCAGCCAAGCGAGCAGATTGGTCTGCAACGCGGTGGCGCCCGTCATGAACGGCGAGGCCTGTGCCACTGCCAGATCAGGCGTACTGATTACAAGGACAATCAGCAACAATTGCGGCAGTAGTTGCCGCAGGTCGAAGCAATGCGAATGGGGGTGATGCACGGCGGAATTCCTTTTCCGGGTTGATGTCGATCCCTAAATCTCGGTCTCGAGGGCTCCCTCTGTCTCTTCGCGCCGCGACGCCAATTCCTCGCGTTTGATTTTCCCGGGCGCGCCGAAACGGAAGTTATCGATGATGAAGGAATGGTCGTAGTTCTTCTCACCGTCCTTGTCGGTCCAGGTATTGGCGCGCATATGCGCCTGAATGATGAGCTGGTCGCCCTTGCGGGCATTCTTTGCGATCGCCTCACCGAGACTGTCGAATGCGGTGAAATAGACGCTGGTGACCGCCTCGCGCGCATCGCCATGCTGATCCTTTCCTGCATAGTCATTGCCGAGCAGGCAAACGCGCGTGTACGTGGTATCGCCTTTGGAGGCGGATTCGGGGTCCTTTGCGAGATTGCCGACGGCGGTTAGTGAAAAGCTCTTCATATCGACTCCTTGACTGTTGTGTTGCGCGACCGAAGGTTTCTGTCGCGTGGCAGGCAGTCTAGGAAGAGCCCTGGCAGATTAGAATCCAATTAACTCATGAGTTTGCGGAGAAAGATCACTACACCCCCACCTTGGCGATCTCCGCGAACGCTCGCTTCAGCCACATCTTGACGCGCTGCCGCTCGAGCAGACGCAGACCGCTGTTGTCACCCTCCGTTTTATTCACGACCGCCCAAAAACTCATGCTGCCGGCATCGATTTTATTCATCGAGGTCTCGTGCAGCCGCCGTAAGGTGATAACGCCGGCACCCATCGACAGCGCGCGTTCCTTCTCGCCAGAAGCATCAAGAATTCGAAAATCATCGCCGCGCACTTGATTGAGCACCAGCGTGTAGTACAAGTGAGTGCCATGCTTGTCCAATAGCCGCCTCAGCAGATCGACCGAGTCACGCCCCGAGTCCATCACATGCCAGTAGCGAAAATTAAGGCCTATCTCCGCCGCGACTTCCAGCAGTTGCGAATCTTCCATCCACTGCGTCAAGCCCGCATTGGTCTGCGCGGCCAAATCCACCAGGATCCGACGCTCCGGATTCTCCACCGCCGCCTCGACGATGGTGTCCAAGCTTTCATAGTTGTCGATGAGAATCGGCGATGCGTAGCCCGCGTAAAACCGCAGCAGCGCCCCATGCGTCCGGTCCGAATCGAAACCGATGAACGGCATGGATTGATCGATGAGATATTGCGCCATTAGCCGCGCCAGCAATGACTTGCCGACACCGCCCTTCTCGCCGCCGATCAAATGAATATTCGTCATCGCCGCCACGTGTTTAACTGAAACTCCGCAGGCAATTTAGCATGCTGATTCGATGGGCGCGGATCGGGTCTGTTCAGCGGCGCGATTGTTTTCACGTCTCACTGCATAATCCAGTGCATGCCCGTCCAAATCATGCAAGCCAGCCCCGATCGTCCCGCTCTGCGCGCCCTGCACCTGAGCAAGGTGTATGACACTGTGGTCGCGCTCGATGACCTCTCCTTTACGGTAAGCAAGGGGGCAATTCCTCGGCCTGCTCGGGCCGAACGGCGCGGGTAAGACCACCACCATCAATATGGTGCTGGGTGTGCTGGCGGCGACCACCGGCAGCATCGAAATCGACGGCATCGACATCGCGAAAAGCCGCGCGCGAGCGCTGGCGCGCACCAATTTTGCCGCGGACTACGCCGCGCTCCCCGGCAATCTCACCGTGGTAGAGAATTTGCGCTTCTTCGGGCTGCTATATGCTATTCCCGCCCTGCGCCGTCGTGTCGACGAATTGCTGCAGGAATTCGATCTGGAACATTTGCGTCATACGAAGTGCGGCCTTCTATCATCGGGCGAACAGACTCGTGCTGCCCTCGCGAAGGCACTGCTCAACAAGCCGCAATTGCTGCTGCTCGATGAACCGACGGCCTCATTGGACCCTTCCGCGGCACAGCTCATCCGCGTTAAAATACGCAGCCTCGCCACCATCGATCGCTGCGGCATCCTTTGGACTTCGCACAATATGAACGAGGTCGAGACGGTCTGCGATCGAGTGCTGTTCCTGTCTCGTGGCAAAGTCCTGCTGGAGGGAGATCCTAAGTCTCTGCCTCACGAACACGGCTCCGTCACCCTGGAAAATCTTTTCATTCGCGTGGCGCGCGAGCCGCTCGCGGCAGTCGCCGAGGTGCATGAATGAAGCTGCACTCATGACGCTGCGCCCAATCGCCGGCATTGTCTTGCGTCAGTTCTATTTATTGCGCGGCAGCCCGGTGCGTGTGTTTCCCATGGTCACCTGGGTGGCTATCGACATAGTGCTGTGGGGTTTCATCACCCGCTACCTCAACTCGGTGAGCAGCGGCGGCATGGACTTCGTGCCCACACTCTTAGGCGGCGTGCTGCTATGGGATTTCTGCACCCGCATCATGCAGGGCGTGTCGACACGCCTTTCTCGAAGATGTCTGGTCACGCAATTTTCTGAATTTGTTCTCCTCACCGCTCTCCATTGCCGAGTACATCTCAGGTCTGGTAATTACCAGCATACTCACCAGCATCATCGGTGTGATCGTGATGGTGGTATTGGCGACCGGCGTCTTTCATCTACAGATCTTTAGCATGGGGCCTTCATTAGGCGCCTTGCTCCTGGTGCTATTCGCATTTGGAATCACCCTTGGCATTTTCTCCAGTGGCATTGTGTTGCGGTTGGGTCCCGCGTCTGAATGGCTGCTCTGGCCCATCCCGGCGCTGCTGTCGCCTTTCGCTGCAGTGTTCTACCCACTGGCTGTGCTGCCGCGCTGGATGCAGTGGGTCTGCTATGCACTGCCGCCTTCTTACGTGTTCGAGGGCATGCGTGCGTTGCTGGCAGGCAAGTCCTTCCCGGCTACCTTGCTGTTGCAGGGATCGCTGGTCGCCGTGGTCGAATTGCTGCTGGCGGCTTATTTCTACGCACGCGTCTATCGGCACGCCGTGCGCAGCGGATTGCTGGCGCGCTACAGTGCCGAGAGCGTGGCTTGCTTGGAGATTGAAGCGATCAATAATAATCTGCCGTCGCTGGACCGAAGCCGCTAAAAGTGCGGCTGCTTCGATGGGCGCATCGGCGACTGACCCGCCGCATACGCCGCCACTGCGATCATGTCGGTCATGTCCAGCGCCGCCGCCACCGCCTGCATGGGCGCCGCACCGCTCCCCGCCCTATCCTTGGTCTGGAACGCTACGAGCTGTCGAAGCAGATAGGACGGTGATCGCCCTGCCAGCGGCGGAATCAACCCCGCCCCTTGTAAATGCTCAGCATGACAGCTGCTGCATGACGCCACCTGCCCGGCCACCCCCATTGTCGCAATCTCACGGCCTCGCCGCACGCTGCCAGGCGGAACGAAGGCGTTGTAGCGCATCTCATCGTCGCGGTGCTCGTGGCGGCTGGGGTCGGGCGCCCATTCGATGAGCCGTTGGCCGAGAATTTCCTCACCGCCCCGTGGATCGATCGCGTAGATCCAGCCCATCACTGCCACACGCGGGATACGCGCAACTTCGATCACCGTGACCCGAGTCTGCAGCGGTTGCGCCGCGAAATACTCGGCGGCAGCGGCAAGGTCGGTTGCGGCGACATTCGCCGCCACCTCGCGCATGAGGTCGACGGGGCGATACGCTTCTCCGTGCCAGGCGCTACGCCGCGCGCCGGATTTGATGTCGGTGACCTGCTGCACGATGTAGGCGGCTGGAAGCCCCGCCAATGCCGCGTTCTCAGGTCGTCCCGCTCCGCTCGGCAGATGACAGTAGCCACAGGCGTATGTGCCGGGCGCCCGCCCGCGCAGGACGATCTCGGGCATCGGCGCGTGAGATTCAGGATGCCAGTCGGGCGCAAAATACAAATCGGTGAGCTGGGCCTCGGTGAAACCGAGCAGGCTGTTCGGCAGATGCACCAGGGAGCTACTACTTGGTTTTGCCGCGATCACACCCGGTGGATTCAGCGGAAACAGCCAGGATACGTCCTGGACCGCACCAGCATCCGCGGCTGCGGTTGCGGTTGCGACCGCGACCTGCGCCGCCGGCACCACGCAGCATGCCGCGACACATGCCGCGGCGATCCACTTGGGTGCGCGCCGCCCGCTCGAGATGCTACTCATCAATGGGCGGCTTCAGCTTTCTTGGCGCTGCTCCTAGGGCGACCCTGCGCCTAGGGCGGGCCTGCTTCACCGGAGCAGCTGGAGTCAGCACCCGTTTGCGCACGGTGCGCAGAATCTCGCGCGACAAGGGCGAGTCTCCCACGGCGCGAGCCGTCATCAGGGCGCCATACAGAGAGCACAGGACCATAATCGCCGTCTCGCGTCCCTGCTGCGCTGATCCTGTCCGCAGTACGTCGGTGATGACTTTCAGATTGGCGTCGATGTGCTCGCGAAACTGTGCCTGCACACCGGCACTTTTGCGTGTCGCGTCGCCGGCCAGTGCGGCCACCGCGCAACCGTCAGCGCGGCCGTCACGATGAGTCTCGCCGAGATAGAAATCGAGGAAACCGGCTAAATCAGGCTTGTCCTGGCCGAGCCCATGCTCGCGCATAGCCTCTCCGCTTTGCTTTAGCGCCAGCGCCAGCGCCTCGGTCACCAACTCGTCGCGCGAACCGAAGTGCTTGTAGAAGCCGCCGTGCGTAAGCTTTAAGTCCTGCATCAAATCCGCCAGGCTGATGCCGTCCACGCCGCGCTCCTTGAAACGGCTGGCGGCCGTCTCCACCAGCCGCGCGTGAGTATTGGCTTTGCTGGCTTTCGAGTAACCCATGGTCGCCTGTATAGCAGGGGCGGCCTCTTAAGTCTCTATCTGGATGTTATTTGACATCCATAAAAATTCGCGCTGGCGTTGATTCTAGATTGCGATCAACATCCACAATTCTCCCGAGGTCTTTATGAGCACTACCAACCAATTGGGAACCGCCTTGATTACCGGTGCCTCCACCGGCATCGGGGCCACCTACGCGGATCGCTTGGCGCGCCGCGGCTATGACTTGATTTTGGTCGCGCGCAACAAGCCGACGCTCGACAAACTCGCGGCATCACTGGCGGCAGAGACCGGCGTACGAGTTCAGGCGCTGCCCGCCGACCTCACTGCCAAGGCCGACCTCGATCGCGTCGAAACGGTGCTGCGCGACGACTCCAGCATCACACTTCTGGTCAACAACGCCGGAACCGCCACGCTCGCCCCTTTCGCCAAGGCCGACATTGAGCGCCTTGACCAGAAAATTCAACTGAATATCGTGGCGCCGACCCGTCTGTCGCGCGCGGCACTGCCGGGCTTTCTCGCACGCAATCGCGGCGCACTGGTTAACATCTCCTCGGTGATGTCGCAGATGGTGCAGCCGGGCAATTCTGTCTACGGCGCGACTAAAGCCTACTTGCTGCATTTCAGCGAAGTACTGGCGCTCGAAGTGGCTGCTTCAACGGTCCGCGTGCAGGCGAATCGGGAGAAGACGCCGGCACGGTTCTCGGCGAAGCCGACAGACACGCGATGCGCGAGCTCACGCAAATCGCGTTCCCCGATTTCTTTCGCGAGCGCACCGCCGACCTGGGTCTGTACTTGGGGATTCATGAGAGCCCGAAACTCGCGGCCATGGCCGGCGAGCGCCTGGCGCTGACGGGACTGCAAGAAATCAGCGGCGTATGCACGCATCCTGACTTTACGGGGCGAGGCCTTGCGCGTCGGCTTACTCGCGCGCTGTTGAGCCGGCATCGGCAGCGCGGTGTTCGCTCCTTTTTGCACGTCAGTGAAGGCAACACGGGCGCGCGTCGGCTGTACGAATCCATGGGATTTGTGGTTCGCGCCAGTTTGCTCATGTGCAAAGTCGAGCGCGTCGCCTCGATAAATTCTGCAGCGGATTGACTGCCACCTCTCCGCTACCAACTCCATGTGCAGCTTGCAGCCCTGCAGCCCTGCAGCCCTGCATTCTTGCTCTGAAATTCCGTCACGACATCGACGACGGCTCAGGTGTGATCAAGTAGAATTGCGCCCCGGAGACCGCCCATGAATTCAAATTCCCCGACCGTCAACATCGCCGTGCTCGACGACTACCAGGGCGTTGCGTTGACGCTCGCCGATTGGTCGGCGGTTAGCGCGCGCGCTAACGTGGTGGTCTTCAACGACCATCTCGCCGACCCGGATGCCGTAGCGGCGCGTTTACTGCCCTTCGACATCGTCTGCGTCATGCGTGAGCGCACGCCGCTGCGCCGCGCGCTCATAGAGCGGCTGCCGCGACTCAAGCTGATTGCATCAACAGCCAAGCGCAACGCCTCGATCGACGCCGCTGCGGCGGCGGAGCGGGGCATCGCCATCGCGCACACCTCGTACTCCTCCACCCCTACGGTCGAGCTCACCTGGGCCCTTATACTGTCGGGAGCGAGGCATCTCGTCGCCGAACATGCGTCGCTTCGCGCCGGCGGATGGCAGCACCATCTCGGTGATGATATGGCGGGACAAACGCTGGGCATCATCGGCTTGGGCAGCGTAGGCTCGCAAGTGGCCAAGGTAGGTCTGGCGTTCGGCATGAACATCATTGCCTGGAGTCAGAACCTCACGGCGGAGACCTGCGCCGCCGCCGGCGCACGGCTCGTTTCCAAAGAGGAATTGCTGCGCCAAGCCGATGTGATTTCCATTCACTTGGTATTGAGCGCGCGCACCACCGGACTCATCGGCAGCGGGGAATTCTCGCTGATGAAGCCACACGCGCGCCTGGTCAACACATCGCGCGGTCCCATCGTGGTGGAAGCCGCGCTCATCCGCGCGCTTGCCGAACGGCAAATCGCTGGTGCCGCCATCGATGTCTTCGACAGCGAACCGCTGGCACCGGATCATCCGTACCGGCACATCGATCACCTTCTCGCCACCCCGCACATCGGCTACGTATCGCGCAGCTTATACGAGCGCTTTTATCGCGACACCGTTACCAACATCCTCGCCTGGCTCGATGCGCAAAATTAGCCCGCGCAATTTAACCTAAGTTAGCGCGCGCGCTCGCAGCGCTGCAATTGCACGTTCAGAAGCTCAACGGCGCCGCTGTCGCTCATTACTGACGTCTCTGAACCGCGCTAGGCCAATGCCGTCATTCAGCGCTTCAACAACTTAGGCAACGGCCGGCAGCAGGATGTGCCGAATTTCTTGAGGTCGCTGTAAGCCAGACAGGCTACGCCATGCGATCGCAGCGCTAGTGTCCTTCAGGCGACCGGTAATTGCATCGATGTTCTCTAGTTGAGAACTCGGTGCAGTTGCAGGTTGGCCGACTTGCTATTTATCCCCTGCCACCCCGGCGGCGGTCAAGCCGCGTTTGTGCGCTCCTTGCATCGATATGCGGTGGGCCGTCGCCGCATGGGCCGCCCGGCATGGGCCGCCCCCCTTATTTACTCCAGGCAGACCACCAGCTTGGCCGAATGCGTGCGCCAGTTGATGGGAATCACATAGGAGCGGCGATGCGGTGCCGTGACCTTGTCGGTGTCGTGCGCGATCACCACCGGCACCGAGATGACAAAGCTTTTGCCGAAATCGCGGCGTGCATTGCCGGAGATGGTGTTCGCCACTTCGCCCACCAGGTCCTTGATGTTGTCATCGCTGGTATCGGTCTCCTGCATGCGCATCAGCAGCACCGTAAGCATGCCGCGCGGCGCCGTGAAGTACACGATGCCCTTGCGGGTGCCGGAAATACCGATGACCCCCGTGTATTCATAGGCACCCGGATTTCCGTCCGTCACCAGATAGGGCGATCCGACCGTCGCCGACTGCTGCGCCGAGACCTCGAAATAATTCGTCGCCCCTTCGATGAACGTGCGGATCTCGGCTTCTTTGAGCATCACGCCTCCGACAGCAGCTCTGCCAGCGCATCATTGAGCTGGCGATCGGTAAACGGTTTGCACAAGAAACCGTTGGCGCCTTTCTCGATCGCGTCGACCGCCGTGGCCTTGTCGGCGAGGGCCGAGACCACCAGAATCAATACATTGGAATTGATCGCCACCAGTTTCTGCACGCACTCCACCCCATCCATCTCGGGCATGGTCAAGTCCATGGTGACCACGTCGGGCCGGGTGCGGCGGAACAACTCCACCGCCTCGCGCCCATTGCTGGCGGCACCCACCACCTCGAGGCGGGCGATCTGTTGCGAGCGCTCGATGCGCCGGCGGATGATGTTGGAATCATCCACGATCATGAGCTTCAAGGAAGCTTTGACATCGGCGCCCATTACGCCGCCTCGGTGCCATCGGCGCCATCGGCGCGCTTGACCGGGCGCGGCAGGGTCAACGTCAGCCGCGTGAATTTACCGAGGCTGGTTCCCACCGCAACACGGCCTCCCAATTGATTGGAGAGTTCCGCGATGAGATTCATGCCCACTCCGCGTCCCGCATCTTTGGTCGCGGTCTCGAGAGTGGAGAAGCCCGGTTGAAACAGCAGCGCGAAAATTTGCTTGGTGTCCAGAGTCTGCGCCCGCTCCGGCGTGAGAAACCCCTTCTTGAGAGCCACCTCCTTGATGCGCTCCGTCGAGAGCCCCTGGCCGTCGTCCTCGACGATGAGCTTGTAGCCCGCTTCGCCCAAGTCTTGGAATGACAGGCGCACTGCGCCGGCCCGGGATTTTCCGGCGGCCGTGCGGGTATCCGGCGCTTCGATGCCGTGCACGATGGCGTTGCGAACCGCCTGAATGCCGATGTCCTTGATGGCGCGCCGGTAATCGGCGGGCACCGCGTCGAATCCCGTGCAATGCAACGCTGCTTCCTTGCCGTTCTCGCCCGCCACGCGCAGGCAGAGCTTCTGCAGGGTCGCGCCGAGTCCGCCATCGAGTTTCCCAGTCTGCAGCGGCTGCTCCTCTTCCAGCACCGCCGTCGCCGTATGCGCCACATCGCCCTGCACAATCTGCAGGTGCGACAACCGGGCCACCAGGTCGCCGACTGATTGTAGATGCGTCAACAAATCGTCAAGTTTGATCACCAGCGGCAGGAAGTCATTGCCCGACAGGCTGGGGCGATCGCGCAGTGCTTTCAAATCATCCTCGAAGGCGTGCGCTCGAGTTTCGATCGACGATAACCCCAGTGCCGCCGCCTCACCCTTGACCGAGTGCACCTGCCGGAACAGCGTGTCGAGCTTCTTGCGGAACACACCCTCCTCCCGCGTCGGTTCACGCAGCACCGCGTTGATCATTTTCATCGCCGCGTTGGAGTCATTCAGGAACGACTGTAGCTGTGCTTGATCGATGTGCAGAATGCCGAGCAGCGTGTCGACCTGACCCTGCGCCTGGTTCTGCGCGGTCTGTAGCTCATTGGCCAAGTCCACGCGGGTGGTCACATCGGAGATGGACACCAACACGTGGGTCATCTCCCCATCGACCCGCACTCGATGGAAATCGAACTGCAGATAGCGCGTCTCGGATCGGCCGCTGCCACCGTCCAGATGCACTTCCACCTCACCCAAGGGGTTGATGGTCTTGACCAGCTTCTCATTGGTGCGTTCTGCCCAGAGAATCTTCACGAACTTCAGTGCGGTCGCGAGCGTGCGTTCCGAGACGATGTTTTTCAGCAAATTCTCGAAGGCGATGCCCGCAAAGTCCTTGCGTTGGAACAGTGTCTCCAGCGATGCGGAATAAGCCGAGCCGATCAGCAAGTCCCGGTCGAGCAGAAACAAGCCGTCCTTGACGGTGCGCAGAATGTCGGCGGTCTGCTGCCGTGCCAGACGCAACGTACTCTCCTGCCGCTGTCGAGCGCTGAGCAGCACGCTCACCAGCACCACCAAGGCCAGCGCGATGACCAGGCCCGACAACATCACCACACGCAGCTGCGTGGCTGAGCGCAAATTGGTTGACTGCAGTTCCGCCGCAATGGCCGTGAACTCCGCGTCGAGCTGCGGCAAGGCGCGGCGACCGGCGCGCAGTGCCGCGCCGACGTCGCGATCCAATTGGCGTCCGCCCTCGTTCAGATTCGTGCCGGTAGACTCGTTGTCCTGATAGGGCACTCCGCGAAAGCCGAGCACGGGTTTGAGCACTACCAATTCCTTGGCCCAGATGTCGAGCAACGCTGCCGCATGTTTGCCCGCGATCGGCCTGCCCTTCGCTCCGGTATCCGCCATCAAGGAAAACCAGCTCCCCGGCTGTGGCACGGTCATTTCATGCATCGCCGCGTCCAGCTGGCTGCTCGATGTGCGCAATTGATCGACGGATTCTTGGATATATCCACGGCCGCCTAGGCGGTCATGGATGGATTCGAGCGCGGCACGGATTAGCGTTGGATGGCGCTGTTGTTCGCCCAGCAGCTTGAGCGCCGTCGAGCTATCGGCAACCTCGCTGGCCAGCTCAAGTCCGGGCACCAGCACCACGGCGACGAAACTCAAGCCCAGAATGACCACCAGCACCAGCGACCCCGCCGGCGTCAGCAGCGGGTTCAAAACCTTCGCTAACCGAGAATTCATGATTCGATCACTCCCTTAAGTCTGGCTGCCGGCAGGCGTGCGCTCGGACGCGCTCCCCGTGGCTAAATCCGTGAGGAACACGCTCGCCGACGCGTACCGATCGGCAGGGTCCTTGGCGAGCAGGCGATCGATGATGGCCTGGAAGCGCGCCACCCGCTGCGGCAGGCGCGGCACCGGAGTCGAGCGATGACCGGCGAAGATCTCGGCCAAGGTATTACCCACATAGGGCAGCGCGCCCGTCAGCATCTCGAACAGCACCACTCCCAAGCTGTAAAGATCGCCGCGCCCATCCGGATCGCGATTGTCGATCTGCTCGGGACACACGTAGTAAGGAGTGCCGGTACACAGGTCGGAGCGGGACAAGTCGCTCGCCTCCAGTTGCATGCACGCCGAACCGAAATCGATCAAAATCACTCGATTGTCGTCGGTCAGCATCAGATTTGACGGCTTGAGATCGCGATGCACCACATGCGCCGCATGCAACACCGCCAGCGCCTCGCCGATTTGCCGCGCATAGTTCACGGCGTCGGCCTCGCTTACGGGATTCTTCAGCCGGTCGCGCAGGCTGCCGCAGGGAAAGTACTCGAGCGCGAGATAGAGATAGTCGTCGGTAATGCCAAAATCCAACACGTCGGCGATGGACCGATGATTCAGCGCGGATAGGATCTGACATTCGCGCACGAAGCGCTGCCGGTCCGCTTCGGACACCACATAGCGCCCCTTGAGCGCCTGTACCTTGAGCGCGACGGGCTGCGGCAAATCGTCGTTGCGGGCCAGATAGACCGCAGCCATATTGGATTCCGCGATGGTCTTCACCAGGCGATAGCCGGCGATCCGCGGCTGACGCCAGGGATCCGTCGGGACGCAGAGCGCGGCTCCCGCCTCCACCACCGGTTCCAGCAACGGCTGCAGCACCGCTCCCAACTCGCCCATTTTGACGGCGTGAATGGGCCAATAGTCATTGGCGCCCGAGAGAATGGTGCGAGCCGCGTTGCGCTCGTCGCCGCCACGCGCGAACACAAAGATGGGCAAGCGCGGCGCCTGGCTGCGCGCCCGCACGAGCCGCGCCAGCGGGTCCAGCGTACTGTCGCGCACATTGAATTCAACGATGAGCAAGAGCGCCACATAGCCCGTCAGGCGTTCAGGAGTGAGCGCATCGAAACTCGGGCAAGTAACGCAGTCCGCGTCCAACGTCGGAATGGCCCGCCGCGCCAGGGCCCCCAGACGCAACCGCAGCTCGAGATCATCGTGCACCACCAGGCAGCGGACGGTGCCCCGCTTGAGCGCAGTAACACCGGGCGTCGCCACGCCGGGCGTCGCCACGCCGGGCGTCGCCACGCCGGGCGTTGCCACACTAGGCGCCGCAATAGTAGACACCTCGCGTTGATCGGTGCCGGCGGGGAGATTATTCGTGGTCATCGGTTACTTCGACAGGCGAAATGCAATTCGCAATTTGCTGCCGACTGCGACAGGCTTGCCGTCTTGAAGCATCGGTTTGTAGCGGGCGCGCGACAGCGCTTTCGCCGCGGCTGCGTCGAACACGCCCGTCGGGCTTGAATCGAGCACGGTCACCTTGGTGACCTTGCCCTCCACCGTAACCGTGAAGGAGAGCTCCACCCACCCTTCGATATTCTTGCGCAGCGCATCGCTCGGATAGTCGAGTTCAACACCCTTGACCCGGGTCAGTGAGGCCTCCGCGACCTGTGGCGCAGCGGCGCCAGCCAGTTTCATTTGCGCCAGCCGCTCCCGGAGCGGATTCAGCTCTGCGGACGGAGCTAAGCCCGCAGCCGTCTGCAACAGCGGCTCCGCTCGTCCGAGCTGGCCGCTGTCGAGCGCTGCGCGCACCTGCTCGAGTACCTGCGCCTGAACCGCGCGCGGATCGAAGTTCTGCGGAGTCTCTGTCGCCGCCGCGTTCTGAGATCCACGCGCCGCAGTGAGGTCATGCTGCAGTGACGCGACCGTCGCCGCGGGAACACCTTCACTGCGTGCGTCGGCGATCAGACGCTCTGCATCTGCGAAGCGGCGCTGCTCGATGGCGGCGTGCAGGGTCGCGATGAGCCGTTTATTGATTTCCAATGATTGCGCTTGAACACCTGCGGCGTTCGCGCCCGCTGCGCGTGCCTGGCTCAAGTAATAGGCGGCGCTGTCGTTGCGTGGGCCGACCACCTTGTCCTGGTTCAAGCGGGTGTCGATCAGCTTCACCAGGTTCGAGACATCGGATTCCGCGTGGCGCCGCCGCAGTTCCTCACGCAACTGGCCAAGCTTGGCACTACTCAATGATTTGTTACGCGCAGCATCATCGATCAACTGAGCCGCCCGATCGAAATTCTGTGCATTGATGGCCGCCAGTATCTGCGCCGGCCCGAACTCAGCCCGCAAACTCGCAATGCGCTCATCGAGCGCCGCCAATCGATTGTCGCCCGGGTTGATGCTGCGCGCCGTCTCGAGCGCCTGCAATGCCACGTCGATCTTCCGCTCATCCAACGCAGACTGCACGCGAGTGAACAAGATCTCCGCCAGGCGCTGCAAGCCTTGCTGAGCCTCGCCGTTTTTCGGATCGAGCAGCAGGGCATTGCGGAATAGGGTGAGCGCGCTGCCCTCCGCCGGATCAATGAAGCGCCGCTCGAGCATGGCTTGCTGCGCCTTCTCAATGAGCAGATCCACCTTCTCCTCCGGCTTCACTTCGACTTTCTCCCCGGCTCCCTGGGACGGCTTGACCACCTCCGCTGCCGCGGGCCTTGGGTTCGACGCCGGCGCGGGTTGCAGCGGCGCGTCGCCGCGCCTCAACCCCAGGAATGCGACGGCGCCGGCTATAGCCACGCCGACGACGCCGGCCGCTAGCCACGGGATTCGCCGCGATTCGAACGCCTTGGCGCGCCCGCCTTTGCCGCTGGCGCCGACTGCGGATGCCGCGGCATCGCCGCCGGGCTCGCTCTCTCCATCGCCGAGCAATGCCGTGCGTGCATTGACTTCCTCATGGGCGCTGGCGAGCGCTGAGCTGAAATCTTCTGTCGGTATCGGCAACGCAACGTGCGCGACGACTTGTCTTAGGCCAATGGAGTGGGTCCAGGCTTGCGCGTTGCCGGCATCGTCCAGCACGATCACGGCGAAACGAGGGGAATGCAATTGCAACCGCGACAACGCCGCAGCGCCATCGCCTGAATTTCGCGCGTCCCATAAGATGATGCCGGGTTGTCCTGGCGGCGTGGCCGAGAACAGTTCGTCGATGGAGTCGACCTGTTTGAGGATCAGTCCCGCGCCGATGTGTGTACAGATCTGCGGCCACAGCATGTCGTCGCCAGTAACGAGCAGCACCGAGAGTTTGGCGCGTTTCGTAGCCGCAGACGGCTTACGTCCCGCAGCTTCCGACGCCGCGGACTCACTTTTTCTCGTTGCGATTTGCACCGATAACCTCCGTGAATCGAGACCAATCGTTTTGCTGCAGTGCGATTCCGCAGTGCCCGCGCCTCGCACGCTCGAGTCGCCGCGAAGTGCATGATCCTTATGGAAATGAGGTTTGTACGAGTCGCCTTGGGTCACATTTTGGATGCCGTACAGCCACGAACCCTGGCCTAAGGCGCGGGATACCCTCAAGGTGAGAACCATTTCGCAGTTACGATCCCGCGCCTATATCATCCGCACCCTTGCCAACAATGTTGAAAAGAAGGATGCCCACGTATGCCGATCTCCCGCCGCCGATTGCCGGTCGCCGCTCTCGCGATCTATTCAATGTCCGCCATGGCATACCAGACCCACGCCGCCGGCGCGGCAGTTGCCGCCAGCGTCGAGGTCGACGCGCGCAACGCCCCGCGCGGCATCGAACGCACCCATCTCGTACTGCCGGTCAAGCCCGGCAAGCTCACCCTGCTCTATCCGAAATGGTTGCCCGGCGATCATTCGCCCGATGGTCCGGTCGCCGGAATTTCCGGGCTCAAATTCTCAGGCAACG
>JANYIY010000068.1 GCA_025358615.1 Gammaproteobacteria bacterium
TCGAGGCCGAATCGCCGCCGGCCGGAGCCGCTTGTGCGAACACGCCCGCCGCCCACAGCGCGCCGCCGGCGGCGATCATGCAGGGAACGATGTGCGGAGACTTCATGGACGATCCGTTGCGCGCGCGTGCGCGATTTTGCCGAGTAGATCCGGAACCGCAGAGTCCCTGATCAAATTGGGGTAGCGCTCGCCGCCCGAGTATTTCAATTCCAAGGTCTTGAACATGTCGTCCTTTTCAATTAACAAAGTCAGCGGTGCGGCGGAGCCCTGCGGATGCGCCAGTGTGTCGTGCAACAATTCTTTGGACCATTTGTAGCCGTTGAGGGCGATCAAGTGGCTACCCGGTGCAACGCCGGCCAGGTCCGCGGGGGAACCGGGAACGATGTCGCCCACCGTGGCCCCCTCGTCATCCACATAAAACCCCAATGAGTAATGCAGGTCGAGATCGCGATCGTCCGCTTCGTGGGCGACGTGCATGCTGGACGGGTCCGAGGTATACGCCAGATGCCAGCCGGCGGCCTGCAGCCCTTCGAGCGGTGCGCTCGGCCGCAGACGATTCAAGCGCTCGCGCCAAAAGCCCGCCCAGTCGTACGGCTGCACGGCATTGAGCGTGGCCACCAGATCGTCGAAATCATAGGGCATCACCTGCGGCGCCGTGCTCGGCGGCCCATAGAACAACTTGCAGAAATCATCGAGACTCTTGCGACCCTTGGACTCACGCCGAATCAGCGTGTCCGCTTCCAGCCAGAGCAGCGCCGATTCCTGATAGAAGTCATCCTGGCGGCGCAGACGTGCCGCCCAGCCGCGCGATTGGGAGTAGAGCAGCTGCGCCGCGATGGTGGTCTCCTGCAAGGAGCGCCACTGGCGACTGCTATGCGAATCCATGGCGGCGGCGATGCGCGCCAGTTCGTCACGAAATTCGCCTTCGCTGAGTAACCCGCTGCGGGCCGCAAGCACATCGCCCAAATACTCTGTCAGCCCTTCGTACACCCACAGCATCTCGTCGAGCATGGGCTCCTGATAGTTCGGGGTGGCGAGCCCGACCGGCCGGCGGAACTTGCCGTTCCAGGAATGCACGTATTCATGCGGCAGCAAATTGGCTTCGGCGCGCCGCACCGGATCGTCGACCAAGGCGCGCAGCGGCGAGCGATTGTCGCTGGACTCATGGTGCTCCAGCCCGTCCGGCATGATCTGATCGGTGAGCGCCCAGAGAAACTCGTAGTGATTGTAGTGCGTCGCGCCGAATAGCGCCGACGCCTCGCGCACCAGCGCCCGATAGTGCGCCTCCGTCTCCGCACTCAAGTTGAGCGCCACCGGCGTGTCCGCAGCGATATGCAGAGTCACGGCCGGCGAGCCGCCTAGGCTCAAGTCCCGGACGTAGCGGCCCGCCAGCAGTGTCGAATCGGCGAGCGTGGTCAAGGAGACGGGCGCGAACTCTATTGCACCGTCGTTCACGCCGGTGGTGGTCAGCGCCGTGGCGTATTTCCATCCGGCGGGCAGGCGCACGGCAGCATGGTAGGTGAGATCGTCGCTGCGCGATTGCGCCGGATACAGGATCAGCTGATTCCACTCCAGGATCAGCAGCGAGTCGGTGGCGGTGCGCGGCGTCTCGCTGCCCTGCACCACGCCATCCGGTGCCGGCAGGGTGAGAATTTCCAGATCGCAATCGAGGTAGCTCGCGCCCGCCGGGATATTTAGATGAAAGGCGTACATGTCCACGGGATCGCGCACCCAGGCCAGCGGCGCACCGTGGATGGTGAAGCGCGGCGCGGCCAGCGAGGTCGCGGGACCCGCCGGACTATGCCGGCCCGGCAGCCACTTCGGATACACCAGCGTCAAGGCGCCCGCCTTCACCGGCATGTGCAAGTGCGCCTTCATGATGCCGCGCGGCGCCTCACGCACATCCACCGCCATGCTGCCCATGTCAATGGCAGCGGAGTTGGCGAGACCCGCCGACAGCAGGCAAGCGCCAAAGAGCGCGCCGCTACGAAATACCGGGATGCAAACGTGCATGATGAGCGACTCAGTAGCGATAATTCACGCCCAACTGGAAAAACGTCCCCACCGCGCCCGACTGATCCAAGGAGGGGTTGTAGTTGGTGCCGCCGTAAGTTGCCGTATTGAGCGGCGGCAGGCGATTGGTCACGTTGGTGACATTGCCCGTCACCAAGATCTTCGGTGTCACGCGATACTGCGCGTACATGTCCAAGTACGTGAACGAGGCCACATAGCAATGCGGATTGGGATCGGTCAATTGCAGGCACACCGGACCGTTCGACGGATCCACGCCATACATATGGCTGCGATAGTTGAGCGTGGCGCCGATGGTCACCGGTTGGTAGCTCCACTCCAGGGTCACGGAGCCGCGGCTGCGCGGTGTGCCGGTGGCGCCGCTCAAGGCCGTGGGCCCGACCGTGCCCGCGTAGTGATACTCCGTGCCCTCGATGATCTGAGTGGACTCGATCAAGTAGGTGGCATCGACCTTTGCGGTCAAAGAGCCCAGCGCGCCCAACGAGAAAGTGGAACGCAACTCGCCGTCGAAGCCGGAAGTCAAGGATGCCGAGTCATTGATGTACGGCGTCGCATAATAAAGAATGGCCCCCGGATAGTCGGTGCCGGGTGCCTGCGCCGCACGCACGGCCCGGCTGGGATCGAGCGGCGAGCCGACAATTTCGTTGGTGCGCCTGATATTGAAGTAATCCGCCGTGAAATTGATGCTGTGCACGGGCTCGAAGATCAATCCCAAGGTGTAGCTGCGCGAATGTTCCGGTTTCAAGTTCGGATTCGCCGTCGACAGCACTGCGACATAGCCCTGGCCGCAATCGGTGGGACTGCTCGGCAACCCCGCTCCGCAACGCGCCGGATCGAGCGGCGCAAAGGTGCTGGAGGCGGCGCTGCTGTTGCCGCTCTCCGCGATGCCGGGCGCGCGGAAACCGCGAGCGAACGTGCCGCGCAGCGCCAGCTGCGGAATGACCTTCCATTTCACGCCGAACTTCGGCGTGAACGCCGTGCCCGCTGCATTGTAGCGATCGACGCGCGCCGCGGCGCTCATCTCCAACGAGTGCAGCAAGGGGGCGGACAGCTCGGTAAAGGCCGAGTACACATCCTGGGTGCCTTTCGCATAGAAACTGCCGTCCATGGCGATATCGCCGACGGTCGCGTAGGGCTCGCCGGGATTATTGAGGCGCGTCAAGCGCGCATCGGCGCCCACCGCTATCGCGAGGTCGCCGCCGGGCAGCGGCAGCAACGGCCGCGATGCGTTGGCGGAAAAGAACGCCAGGTTCGATATCGCCGTGTCATGGGTTGCCGGCGCCAGCGTTTGATACAGAGAGGCTGAATTCAAATTGGCATTCTGGCCGACGCGGTAGGTCCCGTCGGCGAGCGCCGCATTCAAGGCGCTGGCGCGCACGAAACCGGTAAAGGAGATGCGGGTCTGTGCCTCGACGAAGCCGGCGGACAGCGTGGTGTCCCAGTCGCCGAGCGTCGCCGTCAAATCTTCCACCACCCGGTAGACGTCGGTTCGATACTTGGTGATTTGCACCGGAATGTCGGTGAGTGCGCCGTAAAACAAAGCGGCCTTGCCGACGTAGTTGGCAAAGCCGGCGCCGTAGTAAGCCTGGGCCCCGGCGAAGTACGGACTGCCAGGATTGAAAGGATTGTCCAAGGAATTGGCCGGCAGCACGACCTGCGTGGTGGCGGGATTGGTCTGATCGACCAGGGTGCCGTTGGCACCCGCCCAGATGAAGGGCACCAGCGTGGTGCCGTCCAGATACTGGTTCGGTTGCCGCCATTGCTCGGACTCGGATTGAAACAGGGACAGCGCCAAGGTGCTGGTCCAACGATCACCGATCTTTTGCGTCCACTTGGCCGTCAAGTCCAAGCCTTCGGAGCGCGGCTGAATCTTCTTATACAGATTCGGATCCCAGGTGCAGCCGCCGGAATAGTTGAGGTTTTCAGTCGAACAACCCGGCAACAGATAGTAGCCCTGCGCCGGCAATGCACCCGTGCGATCGAGCGGCGCCACCATGCCCACCGCGGTGTAGGCAGGCGTACCCGGACCGCCTTGCACGATGCCGCCGCGCAGATCACTGCCGCCGTAGGGACGCAGGTCGAGCTGATTGAGGTAGGAGCCGCGATCTTCCTGCTTGATCTCCGCCTGATGGCGGTATTCGACATTGAAGTAGATATTGTGCTGATCGGTGCTGAGATCACCGAACCCATAGGTCGCCGACAGGCGCTGCGCCAAGCCATCGGCCTTGTACGAAGAGCCCAAGTCGGTGGATGCCTCGAAGCCCGTGAACTGCTTCTTGGTGATGATGTTGACCACCCCGGCAATGGCGTCCGATCCGTAGATGGCGGAGGCGCCGTCCTTCAAGACTTCGACACGATCGACGATGCCGAGCGGCAAGGAACCGATGTCGACGAAGGGACGCTGGCCGTCATCGGCCAGCGGGTAGGTGGCCATGCGGTGGCCGTCGACCAATACCAGAGTGGCATCCACGGTGAGTCCGCGCAGCGATACGCCGCTGGCGCCGCCCGCCATGGCGCCGCTGAAATTCGAGGTGAGCGTGCCGCTGTTGTCGGACGACAAGGTATGCAGCACATCTGCGATGGAAGTCAGGCCGCGCTTGGTGATGTCATCGCTGGTGAGCACATCCACCGGCGAAGGCGATTCGGTGTCGGTGCGGCGGATATAGGAGCCGGT
>JANYIY010000095.1 GCA_025358615.1 Gammaproteobacteria bacterium
GGCCTTGATCTGTTGAACCGCGGCCAGGTCCTCGCGGGCGTAGCTGATGACTACCGCGTTGTCCGGCATTTCGCGCGCCGGCGGCAGGAAGCGTGCCGTGCTCGAACCTGCATGGGCGGCGGCCGGCTTGCGGCGCGCCTGCCAGCGTTCGTGCAATTCCTCGACGAAACGCTCTGCTCCCATGTAAATCCGGGTGCGGACGCTCACCTGTTGCAGAAAGGACATGAGGCGGTCGTCCTCGCTGCTGTGATTATCGGCGAGCACCTCGCCTACATCGCGCGGGTCCGACAGGCGCTGGCGCTTGGCCATCCGCAGGAACAATCGCGCCAGCCAATTGGTGAAATTGCTGCCGATGAACAGCAGGTGGTTGTGCTCCAGTTCGTGGAACAACTTCTCCGGCGCCAGGTGCTCGCTCTGCAGCGCACAGATGTACTCCAGCAGATCCTCATCCGAGATCACATAGGTGGGCGAGGCGGACACTTTGCCGAATAAGTGGTAGACCACGGGCCGCTGCAGCTTATCCCGCTCCGTGGGCAGATCGACCACCCGATTGGGCGCATACGACAGCACGTCGGTGGAGGGCGCGCCGTTGAAGCGTTCCTGGTTGATCGCAGCTTCGAGCAAGGAATCGAAGGTGGTGGAGACGAATAGGTCGAAATCGGTGATCGCGGCCAAGCGCCGTAGCGCCGGCGGCGGCTCGAAATTCGCCTCCCTGATGATGCTGCGCATGCGCACGTAGGCTTCTTCGCGCCGTCCGCGGGCTGACAGGAACCAGCACACCACGTCATTGAGCGTGTAGGGCTGCGGCAGCTCGGCAATACTGACGTTGAGCCGCCCGGCGAGTTTTTCCGCCACCCAATCGAGCAGCAGGCGCGGGCCGCGATCGGTGTTGACCCGCAGCAGTTCCGGCCCGACGATGGGTATGACGCGTCGTTCCTCGATGAAGCTCAGCAGGTCATCCCAGGCATCATCATCGAGACTCGTCATCAACGCCGTTGCGGCAGAGCCAGTACTCATCCGGATGATTCTTCCTCGCGCGGGTGTCAAGTCAGTCTGACGCACCGCAGAGAACACTGCAACATGCGGTAATGACCCCGAAACGGCAAGGTTACGGCTCCGATACGGGTCCAATTATCGTAAACTTGCGGCGCCCATGATCAAACTCCTCTCGCGCCTGCCCCTGCGTGCGCTATATGGCTTTGCCTCGTTTCTGTACTTGCTCGCGTTCTACGGCGTGCGGCATCGGCGTCATGTGATTTGCGAGCAGATCGAGAAGGTGTTTCCGAATGCAAGCCCTGTGGAACGCGAGCTCATTCATCGACGCTACGTCAAGAATTTCTGCGACGTCATGGTGGAAGTGCTGAAGTCGGTTTCCATCCCCGCGGCGGCTCTTTGCGCCCGGGTGCGGATCGTTAATGGGGAGATCCCCAGGGGCTACCTGGATGCCGGTCAATCCCTGATCTTCGTCACGTCTCATCTCTGCAATTGGGAATGGCTGCTGCACGGGGTCGCATTGCAGCTGGGCTATCCCGTCGATGCCGCTTACAAGCCCTTGCACGATGAATGGGCCGAGCGGCTGATGTTGAAGGTACGTTCGCGGTTTGGCGCCCGCTTGGTGCCTGCCAAGGAGTTATTGACGGATTTCATGAAAAGGCGGGGCATCGTGCGTGCGGTGGGCATCAATGCCGATCAAGCCCCGGTATCGACGGACCAGCGCTACTGGACGCAGTTTCTGGGCCAAGACACGGCGTTCTACATCGGCGCGGAGCAAATCGCCCGCGGCATGCGCCTACCTGTCGTCTACGCCAGCATGCGGCGAGTCCGACGCGGGTATTACGAGGTGGAGTTCAAGCCGTTGTGGGATGGGCGCGAGGCGACGCCGCCCTATACCGTGACCGAGCGCTATGCGCGCGCCTGTGAAATCGACGTGCTCAGGAGCCCTGCCGATTGGCTTTGGTCGTATCGGCGCTGGCGCCTGAAAAAGCCGTTGTACGGCGCAGATTGAGGACGCTGCCGTCGGAAGCGGATTGCCTGCTAGGATAGGGTAGGCAATGATCGACATCAGGACCAACCTTACGGGTGCGCTATGAAACTGGACGAGAGCCCACGCAGCGACAATGTCGAGGATGATCGAGGCTCCGGATTCGGCCGGCGCGGCGCCGGAATCGGCATCGGCACCATCGTCATCGTGGTGATCGGCTACTTCATGGGCGTGAGTCCGTCGACTCTACTGAGCTTGTTGAACGGCGGCGATCCGCAAGCCGTCAATGCACCGGCCCCGACGGATCCTTCCAACGGGACGCCCGCCAATGACCCGCAGGTTGACTTCGTGCGAGCGGTGCTCGGCGATACCGAGGCTGTGTGGGGCGAATATTTTCACGGCATGGGCAAGACATACGTCCGCCCCACGCTGGTATTGTTCAGCGGGCATGCGCAATCCGCCTGTGGTTTTGCCAGCGCGGCATCGGGTCCGTTCTACTGCCCCGGGGACCAAAAGGTGTATATCGATCTGTCTTTTTACCGGCAGCTCGCCACCGAATTCGGCGCGCCGGGGGACTTCGCCCGCGCCTATGTGATTGCCCATGAGGTCGGGCATCACGTGCAAAATCTCCTCGGCATCACCGGCAAGGCCGACCAAGCCGAGCAACGCCTCGGCCGCACCGGTACAAATCATGTGTCCATTCAAATAGAGCTACAGGCCGACTGCTTTGCTGGTGTGTGGGCCGCGCAGGCCAACAATGCCCGTAAAATTCTCGAGCCGGGTGATTTGGAGTCGGGGCTCAATGCCGCTTCTTCCGTGGGTGACGACACTCTGCAGAAGCGCGAGCAGGGCACGGTCGTTCCGGATAGCTTCACGCATGGCACCTCGGCGCAGCGGGTGCGCTGGTTCCGTCGCGGCTTCGAGGCCGGGAAGATCGATAATTGCGATACCTTCAGCGCGGGGGCGTCGCTGTAAGCTTGCCCTCGAGATGCTTTGCGAGTTCGGCAATCGTCGGATGATCGAATAGCTCAGTCAAATCGATCAAGCCGGGGAATTCGCGATCCACGTTCTCGTGAATCTCGATCAGCTTGAGGGAACTGGCGCCTATCTCGAAAAGGTTGTCGCCCACGCCGATTCTCTTGCCCGGCAGCGCCGCTTCGCAAATCGATTGCAGCCGGTTTTCCAGTTCGGTGCCGGACACTTGCGCAGCGCCACCCCCGGCGTCGCGCAGTGCCTGAAGTTCCTTGAGTTCGGCATCGAATTCGCCATCGACATAGGCCGTTTCCAACAAGTGTCGCTGAACCTTGCCGCTGGTGGTCTTCGGTATGCGCTTGGTGGGGATGACCTGCGCTACCTCGAGACCCGTGTGTTCGTTGATCAGGCGGCTGACCGCGGCGGCGGTGGGCAGGAAGTCCGTCATGCTGCCGCGATGGAGCACGAACACCACCAATTCCTCGCCCTGTGATGTTGGACCGGCGACTCCGGCGGCCACCAGCTTGTTGAGATCCAATCCCGGCGCACGCTGCGCAATGTTTTCCAAATCGTAAGGATAGTAGTTCTGGCCGTTGACGAAAATGATCTCCTTCGCACGGCCGGCGATGTACAGCGAGCTCTCGTGCATGAAGCCCAGATCACCGGTATCCACCCAGCCGTCCGCACCGACGGCCAGGGCGGTCGCCTCCGGGTCCCCGAAATAGCCGCGGGTCACGCTGGCGCCGCGTATCAATATGTGGCCCACCACGCCGTCCGGCAGCGCGGCCCGAGAATCATCGGCGATGCGCACCTCGGTGTTGGGAACCGCGCGGCCCACGCACATGAGCTCGAGCGCATCGCGCGCATCGGCTGGATTGATCTCGATCTTTGCGCCTATCGCCAGTTGGTGACGGTTCGCCCGTATCCAGCGATAGTCCGTTCCCGGCTCCGGAAACGTCACGGCTAGGGACGCCTCGGCGAGGCCGTAGACGGGAAACATGGCCTGGCGCTTGAGGCCCGTATAGGCCAGCTTGGACATGAACTCGTTGCACAGCTCCACGGAAATCGGCTCAGCGCCGTTGTAGAGCTGCCGGATGCACGACAGATCCACGCCTTCCAGCCGGCGCTCGCCCAACACCTTGAGGAAATGCCGATAGCCGAAATTGGGCGAACAGGTGATGGTGACGCGCTTTTTCGCGGCAATCTGCAGCCACAACAACGGCCGTCGCACAAAAAGCTCGGTCGGCATCAGATGGATGTGGACACGATTGGCAAACTGCATCAGATAAAATCCGATCAATCCCATGTCATGGGTCAGCGGCATCCAGCTCAAGGTCACATCGTGATCGCTGAACTTGCTCACTGCCGTGGCGCCTTGCGTGTTGGCGAGCAAATTGCCGTGCGTGAGCATCACGCCCTTCGGTTCGCTGGTCGAGCCGGAGGAGAACTGGATGAA
>JANYIY010000113.1 GCA_025358615.1 Gammaproteobacteria bacterium
TGCAGCCGGAGCCAATCGACGTTGCCACCCTAGGATTGGTGCACACGCCCGAGTACTTGGCCAAACTCTCATCCGCGGCACTTTCGCCGACGGAGCAACGGCGGCTCGGCCTGCCCTGGTCGGAGGCACTTTGGCATAGATCATTGCTGGCGTCGGCCGGAACCTTGCTGGCGGCGCGCGCGGCGCTCGACCACGGACTTGCCGGCAATCTGGCCGGCGGCACGCATCACGCCTTTGCCGATCACGGCGAGGGATTCTGCGTGCTCAACGATGTCGCCATCGCCATACGCCAACTGCAGGCGGAGCGCGCGATTCGGCGGGCGGCGGTTATCGACCTCGACGTGCATCAAGGCAATGGCACAGCGGCCATTTTCGAAATGGACGACGAAGTGTTCACCTTCTCCATGCACGGCGAGAAGAACTATCCCTTGGCGAAGATGCGATCCAATCTGGATTTGGCTTTGAACGACGGAGTGGGGGATGTCGAGTACCTCAGGATGCTGCGGGAGCATTTGCCGGCGGTACTCGATACGGCGAATGCCGACATGGTGTTCTATCTTGCCGGAGTGGATGTAGCGGCCGGCGATCGCTACGGCAAGCTGGATCTGACGGAGGAGGGGATCCGACTGCGAGATCGCGCGGTGATTGAGGCGGTGCGTAGTCGCGAGCTACCTCTGGTCATCGTTCTGGCTGGCGGCTATGCGCCCACGCGGGTGCGCACGGCGCAGCTGCATGCGCACGTGTTTCGGGAAGCGGCGGCGTATGAGCGTGAAGCCAGGCGATCGACGTCGGGTTCCGGCGCTGCGCTAGACGCGAATACCCAACCGCCGATAGATATCTGCCAGCAGCCAGAGCGGGCCGATCATCAAAAATTGCACGTCCTTGAAAAAAGACGGGCGCCTGCCTTCGATGGCGTGCCCGACGAACTGCCCGATCCAAGCGATCACGAATAAGATCAGGCACACGCTCCATAGCGGCAGCGGACTTAGGCGTTCGACGAGATCGATGGACCACAACATTGCGGCGAGCAGCACCAGCGCGCCGACAGCCAGGCGCAGCGACAGGAAGGCGTAGTACACGAGGGCGGCGAACACAGCAACGCCCGCCCAGTTGGCGGCCGGGTGTAAAGTTCTAAGCCCGTTGGGAAATGGCAGCGACCACAGCAAGCCCAGTACGCACCAGGCAATCACAGGCACGCAAATCCAGTGCAGCGTCTTGTTGGCATGGTTGCGGTGACTGTCACCGTAATCTTCGAGCCATTGAGCGGCGGTGCGCATGGCCGCAACTTACGCCGGACGTGGCCGCTGCACAACCGGAGGCGTGGCTGCCGGGCTGGCATTCCGGTATAACCAGAGTTATACTAAGGCCATGAAAACCGCAATTTCCATCCCCGATGTCATTTATCAAGACGCCGAGCGCATGGCTAAGCGCAGAGGGATGTCGCGCAGCGAGCTGTACGCGAATGCCGTCGCGGAATATGTCAATTCGGAGCGCTACATGGGGGTTCGAGAGCGGTTGGAAGCGGTCTACGGCGGGAGTAACCCGCCGGACTCTCGCTTGGATCCCGTGTTGGCCCAAATTCAAGCGGCATCCCTGGCCAAGGATGAGTGGTAGTGCGCCGAGGTGAGGTGTGGTGGGCATCGCTGGGCGATCCGGTCGGCTCGGCTCCCGGATTTCGCCGACCGGTCGTCATCGTGCAGGCGGACGAATTCAATGAGAGCGCAATTCGCACCGTCCTGTGTGTAGCCGTGACCTCCAACCTGCGGCTTGTCGAGGCGCCTGGCAACGTCCGATTGACTCGCCGCGCGAGCGGCCTCAGCAAGGATTCCGTTGCGAACGTGTCGCAGGTGATCACGACGGACAAGCAATTTCTCACTCAACGCATTGGCCGATTGGCGCCGGCAATCTTGCGGGACATCGATGCCGGTTTAAGGATGGTCCTGGCACTATGAGGAAAGCATTCATGCTCGCCCTGGCGGTCGTCACAGGATGGGTTGCCGCGCATGCTGCGGACGATCCGGCGGCAATCGTCCGGGGGTTGCGCGCGGAGTCCAATGCCGCGATTGCCGCACATGATGCGAAACGACTGCGCCCCCTGCTGGCCGACGACTATCGCGGTATCCAGGGAACCTCGGGTGGGCTGGACACGGGCGGTGCGGCGACGGCGCGCAGCTATGAGAACGAGGAATTCCGCGATCCCACGTTCGTCACCTATGAACGTATCCCGGATAAAGTGATCATCGCAGGCTCGGGGCGCCGCATCGGCGAGTCCGGCCATTGGCTGGGAACCTGGCGCAAGGCCGACGGTGTCATGCGTAAGACGGGCGATTATCTTGCGGTGTGGACAGTGTCGAAAGGACAGTGGCGCATTCGATCCGAGACTTTCGTCACGCTGTCATGCACCGGCAGCGGTGACTGCCAAACCGCCGGCTGATGATCAAAATAAAGGGCGCCGACCGATGACGCGGCGGGCACCCTATTTCCAAAAAGGCAAGCGGACTTTCAGCAGGCAAGCGGCATTACACGTGCACAGCCGCCGGCCGGCGATCAAGCGGCCGAGGCCATCAAACCTTTGAGCTTGCTGATGGCATTCGACTCGACCTGGCGCACACGCTCGGCGGAAATTCCATATTCATCCGCCAACTCGTGCAGAGTGGCTTTGTCATCGGTCATCCAGCGCCGCTGCAAAATACTGCGGCTGCGCTCATCGAGTTTTTCCATCGCCATGCTGAGGCGCTCGGTGGAATCTTCTTCCCACTCCTCGTTCTC
>JANYIY010000116.1 GCA_025358615.1 Gammaproteobacteria bacterium
CCGCGCTCGGTGAGCACGCGCAAGAAATCAGATTTCAATTCGGTCATGACTCAGGGAGGTACCACGTGCTTCAAAAACAATTGCCAAGGGGCCGGTGGGCTCATTGGGTGAACATAATCATACACGTCGGCTGTACGCAGCGCGGCAACCACACGCGGCGCCAGTTGTGTGAGATTCTTGGGCCCTGCCAACACCTTGAACTCTCTTAAGGAGCGTCGCGTGATCCGCATTCAGAAGGCCATCATCGCAAGCGTGCTCGGCCTCGCCGCTATCTCCGCAACGGCGCAGCAATTCAGCTCTACTCAAGCGAGCTTCAAGGTCACCGATAGCCAGGGCGGCGGCCAGTATATATACGGACCGCTGACCGGAAGAGGCAGCATGCCCGACGCCATCGTTTATATGCTGCGACAGGTGCACAACTACGTGGACGACCGGCCGGAAGTCGGCAAGTTCTTCCAGTCCCGCGACGGCACTTCAGTATCGGCTTTCTTTACGGCCACTGCTAAAAATCGAGGAAATCTGCCCATAGCCGGGCTGCTGATCGTTTCTCGGGCAGCAGACGGCTCGGCATTCGCCGCCGTGCTTTTGGACGCCAAATCCCATTTCGGTGCCTCCGAACCGGTCATGATGAAAGCGTTGTCGGCGGTGTGGCAGCCGCTCGGCGCGGGTTCGTCGGGCGCCGCTGCGTCGGCTGTTGCCGCCGCGCCATCTGCGTCGCAGGGAAATTTGCCAGCGGCGCATCCGCGTGGGCCTGCGCCCTTGGTTCAAACTACGGGCGGCGATCGCAGCGCCGTCATTAGTCTTCCCGCGGGGTGGAAAGTCACTTCGGTGGCTTCCGGTACTTTGTCCGCCGCCGGCCCAAACGGCGAGATGCTTTTCCTGGGAGGGCTGTACCAGGGTTTCCAAATGAGACCCGACTTGTTTGAAAACTTTGTCAATATCGGCAATCAGTACCGCCGTAAAAATGGCTTGCAGGCCGGAACCTATACCGTGATCAGCAAGAGCAACGTGCCGGGAAACGCCATGCAGGTCATGTACAACGTGGATCTGAATGACGGCGTAGGACTGCGCAAGGGCAGTGTGCGCCTCAGCTTATGGGGCCCAAGGGCGATGAGCGTGGATGGCTCGAACATCCCGGTGCGATTTGCCGAGGAGGAGAACGCCACGCTGCTGGCAGTGATCCGTTCCTACCAGCAAAACGAGCAGATGATGGCGCAGATGCGGCAAGGCGCGATGAACAGAGTTCAAGCCGACGCCGCCCGTGCCAACGCACAGAGCATCGCTCTCAACCAACGCAGAGAAGCCAGCAACGCCGCATTCGACGCCCATATGGACAACCTCGATCGGTCCAGCAAGATAAATCAGGACTATATACTCGACCGGCCTGTGGTTCGCGACAGCGAGAATGCCGAGCGAGGTACGCTGAGCAACAGCTACGCGGACTCGCTGGTGCGAGGCAATCCTGACCGCTTTCAGATCGTTCCCAACCAAGACCTCATCAAAGGCAAGGACTATTGAGCGCGCCCATCGAATGTGTCGATGTGCTGATCATCGGCGCCGGTCTGTCGGGCATCGGAGCCGCGATGCACTTGCAGCGCCGCTGTCCTTCCAAGAGCTACGCAATTCTCGAATCCCGCGAGGCTATCGGCGGCACCTGGGATCTGTTTCGTTTTCCAGGAGTGCGGTCGGATTCGGACATGTTCACGCTGGGCTACTCGTCTCGCCCATGGACGAGCAGAGACGCGATCACCGATGGTGCATCGATCAAACGCTATATCGTGGACGCGGCGCGAGAGGGAGGTATCGAATGCCGAATTCGCTTCGGTCACCGGGTAACCAAGACCACTTGGTGCAGCAATTCCGCGCGCTGGACAATCGAAACGGTGCGCAGCGGAGCGGGGAATACTCTGTTCCTGAGTTGCCGATTCCTCTACATGTGCAGCGGCTACTACAGCTACGATTCTGCTTACCGTCCTCCATTTCCGAAAGAGTCATCGTATGGCGGCACCCTCGTTCATCCGCAGTTCTGGCCCGATCAGCTGGACTACGCCGGTAAGCGGGTCATCGTCATCGGCAGCGGCGCCACCGCAGTTACCTTGGTCCCCGCCATGGCGAAGGCCGCCGCTCATGTGACCATGCTGCAGCGTTCGCCCTCATATGTGTTCAGCATGCCGACGGTCGACGCAATCGCGAATGGCTTGCGGCGCTGGCTGCCGACCGGTTTGGCCTGCCATGTGGCGCGACTGAAGAATGTCCTCATCGGCATGGCGTTTTTCCAGCTGGCGCGCAGAAGGCCCGATCTCGCCAAGAAGCGCCTGGTCGGCATGGTTCAGGCGCAGCTGCCGGCGGATTACGATGTGGCAAAGCACTTTACGCCGCGCTACAACCCGTGGGATCAACGGGTATGCGTGGTGCTCGACGGCGACCTGTTCAAGGCCATCGGCAGGGGGACCGTCTCGGTCGTCACCGATGAAATCGATACATTTACCGCCGATGGGATTCGGCTGAGGTCAGGAACGGAACTGCCCGCGGATATCGTGGTGACGGCGACGGGCCTGACATTGAGTTTACTGGGCGGCGTCGAGTTTACGGTGGACGGTGTGCGAACGGACGTGTCTAAGCGCATGGCGTACAAAGGAGCAATGCTCAGCGACGTGCCGAATATGGCTTACACGTTTGGTTATACGAATGCGTCCTGGACTCTGAAGGCGGATCTCACCGCCAAGTATGTGTGCCGCCTGATCCGGTACATGGATTCGCATGGGCTGGCGGTGGCTACACCACGGCGAGATCCGGCGATCACCGAGGAGCCCTTTCTTGATTTCACCTCAGGCTACGTGGTTCGAGCCCGCGACATTTTGCCGAAACAGGGCGCACTGCGTCCCTGGAAGGTGTACCAGAACTATCTCTTGGATGCGTTCACGCTGGGCTTGGGCAGGATCGATGATGGCGTGCTCGAGTTCGCTCCGGATCCGACGTGAAGCTTGCAGGCCGCACTGCCGTGGTGACGGGCGCCGGCAGTGGCATAGGGCGTGCTATTGCGATTGCGCTGGCGAAGCAGCGCTGCGATCTCGCGTTGGCGGATATCGATGAAGCGGGGCTTGCGCAAACACGGCGACTCGTTGCAGGCCGCACGAGCGAAAGCAACACGGACGCAAGCCCCTCGGTCAATGTAAGCCTGCACGTTCTTGACGTGGCCGACCAGAAGGCCGTAACGGTCCTTCCCATGGCCGTCGCGAAATTTCACTCCAAAGTGGATCTGCTCTTCAACAACGCCGGCGTTGCACTCGGCGGGTCCTTCGAAGAGGTCAGCGAGACGGATTTTCAGTGGCTGTTCAATATCAATTTTTGGGGCGTCGTCGGGATGACGCGTGCCTTTCTTCCCGTCCTGAAGCAAAGTGACGACGCCTGTATCGTCAACATGTCGAGCCTGTTTGGCTTGATTTCTCCGCCGGGTCAGACGGCGTATTCGGCCAGCAAATTTGCGGTGCGCGGCTTTTCCAATGCCTTGAGATACGAGCTGGCGGGTACGACGGTGGCGCTCAGCGTCGTTCATCCGGGCGGCGTCGCGACTTCCATCGCGAAGAATTCGCGCAAGCCCAAGGACCGTTCCGCGGCGCAGGTCGCAGAGACCGTTGCGCGGATCGAAAAACTGCTGCGGATGCCGCCGGAACGCGCCGCTGAAATCATCGTCGACGGAGTGGCGAGCGGTAAGGCGCGCATCCTGGTCGGGGCGGATGCAAAGGTGAGTTCGCTGCTGGAGAGACTGATGCCGGTGTCGTATCGGAACGTTCTGGGCCGTGCCTTCGAATGAATACGGCTGTGATCGTCGGCGGCTGGGTAGTTGGCTTCCTCGTGGCACTCGCCGGCGGGTTGACTCTGTTCACTGTTTTCATCCAGAGACGCGTCGAAGCCGCAGTGCCTCCTCTAGGCCGCTTCGTGCAGGTGGGTGAAACCCGGCTGCACATTGTGGAGCGCGGCAGCGGGCCCGCGCTGCTGTTGGTGCACGGACTCGGCGCGCAGCTGCGGAATTTCACGTATGCGCTGGTCGAACACTTGGCGCCGAAGTTTCACGTCATCTGCGTCGATCGTCCCGGTTGTGGATACTCGACGAGGCCGGCGCAGGTATCGGCGTCGCTGTCGGGTCAGGCGAAGACGCTCGCCAATCTGCTGTCAGCGTTGGGTCTCGAAAAGCCCATCATCGTGGGTCATTCCTACGGAGGTGCGCTGGCGCTGGCCATGGCTGTGAATCATCCTGACAGTGTGGGCGTGCTTGCGTTAGTGGCGCCGCTGACTCACGCCCAGAAGGAGGCGCCCGCGGCATTTCGCGACCTCGTGATTCCTTCCAAGTACCTCCGAAAACTGATCGCCTGGACCATTGCGATACCGATATCGATGCTCACGGGCGCGAGAATTCTAGATCAGGTGTTTTGCCCCGACACCGTGCCTGCCGACTTCGACACTGCCGCGGGAGGTCTGCTCGCGCTGCGACCCGGACAATTCTATGCCGCGTCTTCGGATTTGGTGAACGTCGGTGAGGATCTGCCGCCCATCGAGGAGCGTTACTCTTCGATCCGCGTGCCGGTGGGTATTCTGTTCGGGAAGCGTGACCAGATTCTCGGCTACGAGCAACATGGTGTCGCCATGCAAGAGAAAATACCGGGATTGGCGCTGTCGCTGGTCGACGGCGGGCACATGCTGCCTCTCGCCGCTCCGGAACTCACCGCCCGCTGGATCGCCGAGTTTGCCGGTCAAGCTCAGAGTGAATTACTTCTGCGCTAATAGGCCGGCGTATTCGGCTTGCTTTGCCTGATTTCCCGTGCGGCCAGGCATTGCCGGACTCAGTTTCTATTATCTTTCAGCGTTTGCAATCGCGCCATCCGCTGCTTAACGTCGTAGCCGTAGAGTGTATCGGGTTTCCATTTTTCGAGTATCAACGGGGAGCTGTGGGTCAGAAGAGGTTCCGCTTCCCAGACTCGTCCGAAGCCGAGGAGACATTCCCCCCGCACGTTGTCGACCAGCGCCACCCGCCACGGATCATCGGGGTAGCGCTGCGCCATGATTGGGCGAGCCTCATCGAGCCGCGCGAGACCCGCATCGTAACGCTTGGTGCGGCATTCGAGATCGGCAAGATCGGTGAGTATCGGCGCGAGCGCTCGATGCTTATTGATGATCGCCGCCCGCAGGCCCTTCTGAAAAAGAGGCTCGGCCTTGGCGTAATCGTTCAACCCCATGTATGCGAGCGCAAGGTTACTGAAGGCAAACGCAAAATCGTCCCTAGTTTCGTCGCGCTGCACGAGCATGGTATCGATGCCTTGCTGCAGAATTTCGATCGCCTCGTGAAAATTGCGGCGTTCCAGCCGCAAGCGTCCGATATTCATCATCGTCGCGGCCAGCTCCGGATGATTTGGCCCGAGAATCCTACGGTCATTTGCAAGCTGATGCATGAAAATCGCCTCGGCACGCTTGCTGTCGCCTTGCAGATATACATCGGATCCCAAATTATTCAAGATGTCCGACACTTTGGGATGAGTCTCTCCGGATAGCGCGATGCGGGCCGCCAAAGCTTTCGTGTACCACTGTTCGGCTTCGGCAAGCTCACCGCCCCACGCGGATGTCATGCCCAATCCTTCGAGGGATCGTGCACTGACTTCCGGTATATGGCGCTGTTCTCCAATTTCAAGCGCTCGTTGGAAAAGCGCCTTTGCCTGCATTGTCCTTTCTTGAACTGCTGCGACTTCACCGCGGTCGAGTAAAATCCGCGATTGAATTTGTGGATCACTTATCCCAGCCTTCGTTGCCAGCGCTTCCGCTTGCAGCAGCAAGGATTCGGAGCGGTCGAAGTTGTGCCGATGCGTCTCCAATTCGGCTAAGGCAATCGTCTCGGCGATATCGGCGGCTGACGGTTGCCCGCCGATCGCTCGAGCTCTGGTCAGCAAATCAAGCGCGGGGGCGTAGAGCCCAAGCCCTGAATAAACCTCGCCGAGCGTCGTCGAGAGTTGCGCTCTCACTCGCGGCTCATTGCGCAGCGCCGAATCAATTTGGCGAGCACCGCGATCCAAAATTTCACGCGCAGTGATGGAGTTGCCTCTGGACTGCAGTGCCAGCACAGGACCTGACTCGTGCGTTTCCGACCTCACGGATCCGGGCAATCCATCCACCGCTGCGCTGTCGCTCGGATTCAATGTCAAAATTGGTGCCACACCCTACGGCACTGTCTTTCTGAACGAAAACGGAATCCTCACATTCGGTTCGGGCTTGACGAGCGCGTTCGCGGCCGAATCGACCTTTGCGAATTTGGTGACACTGGTAAACCCCGCGGGTGCGCTTCCATTCGTTGCACCCTTGTATGGTGGGGTACGCCCGGGCGCTGCAGCGACCGTGGGTGATATTTTCAACACCGGCGGAGTGTTGTACGGCCGCGGCAGCGCAGACTCGACGCCGGATCTAGACCCCACCGTGGACCCGTTTCTCATTGCGAACGTGGTCCCGGCATTCCATGTTTTTTGGATAGATGAATCAAACTCGCTGCAGCCCGTCGCGGTGGAAGTCATTTTCTACTCCAAAAATGCTTCTGGCGATTTCGATATGCGGATACGGTATGGGCAAAGTGATGGCGAGCAGTACAACGTTGCGGGCCAACCCCAAGGTCAAGCCGGTTTCGTACTTGGAGGCGCGCCGGTCATCCTGTCGGATCTATCCAGCGCAACTCCGGCACCTTTGAATGCCAACACCGATTATCTCTACCACTTCTGTGGCGGCGTAATCTCCAGCACTGCGACATGCACCGCGCCTCCCCCGCCTCCTCCCAAGCGTTGCGATGTGGACGGCGACAAGGACGTCGATCTCAATGACTTGGTGCGAATCGCCGAAGCGCTAGGCCATAAAGCCGCGAGCGCCACCGATCCGCGTGACGCCGACGGCAACGGTGTGATCAATTTGAAGGATTTGGTGAAGTGCATTGAGAAATGCACTCGCAGGTATTGCGCCGTGAGATAGGCGTCCGAGCTTAAAGACTAGCGCGCGGGGTAGGGCGCCCCATCTTTGTGGGCATAGCCCGCGCGCCCTTTGAGGAATGGCAAGTCGATATCCGGATATTCCCCCTCATCCGCGGTGGGTTTGCGGGAGCCGATTTCGAGCCCGTGTGCACCGGTACCTCCTCCAATTCGATTCGCTTGCCCATGAAGGCCCTAGAGTGCCTTGGTGCCCGTGGCGACGCTGACGGAGCGAATCCGCTCCTGAGTTTGCGGTGTCCACCAGCGCTCGACGTTGGCGGTGAGTCCCGCGAGGTCGAGGCCGGCGGCCGCAAGACAGGTGTCGCGCGAGCCGTGTTCGATGAAGCGGTCGGGGATGCCGATGTGGTGCAACGGCAGCTGCACTCCCGCGGATGCGAGCAGCTCGCCGATGGCTGAGCCCGCACCGCCCATGGCGGCATTCTCTTCGATGGTGATGATGGCGCGGTGACGCGCCGCAATCGCCAACACGAGTTTCTCATCGAGCGGCTTGACGAAGCGCATGTTGACCAGCGTGGCGTCCAGGCGTTCGGCAATTTTGCGCGCAGACTCAACCAGCGCGCCAAAGGCGAGAATTGCCAGCCCGCTGCGCCCTTCGCGCCTGACTTGAGCGCGGCCGACTGGAAGCGCCGTCATTTCTGTGGCGATCGCCGCACCGGTGCCCGTGCCGCGCGGGTAACGCACCGCGGACGGTGAAGAAAGAGTGGTGGCCGTGTACAGCATCTGGCGGCACTCGTTCTCATCAGCCGGCGCCATGATCACCATATTCGGAATGCAGCGCATGAACGTCAAATCGTAGCTGCCCTGGTGCGTCGCGCCGTCGCTGCCGACCAGGCCGGCGCGGTCGAGCGCGAATATCACCGGCAGGTTTTGCAACGCGACGTCGTGAATGAGCTGATCGTAGGCGCGCTGCAGGAAGGTCGAATAAATCGCCACCACCGGCTTTAAGCCTTCGGCGGCAAGTCCTGCCGCGAACGTCACCGCGTGCTGCTCGGCGATGGCCACATCGTAGTAGCGTTCGGGGAAGCGCTTCGAAAACT
>JANYIY010000138.1 GCA_025358615.1 Gammaproteobacteria bacterium
CGAAGAAATTTGCAGAACAGGCGGACGCGCTGAATCGGCTACTTGGGTAACGCGGTTCGCTTCCCTCATTCACCGACCAATCGGAGAAGCTTTTTGCATCGCATCCGCTCGATGAAATCCGCGACGTTGAATTCGCCCTTCTCGTGATAATCTGCGGTGGATAGACTCCGGGGTTTCGCGGCGCCGGCCAGCGAGAATACAGACATTCCAGTTCACATGCTTCCACGCTCCACGCCTGCTTTGTTCGGCCATGTCATAGTAGATAATGCGCCGCTGTATCGCGCAATTCTTGATGTCTTCGCGGCGTCGAAGCGCCAATTCCGCTTGCATCTACGACCCGACGACGTGCTTGCTGAAGCCGCATGGCCAGCTGAGCCACCCTCGATGGAGGCTGTCCAGCAAGCCCTCGGGCAGCTCGTCGACTGGGGCAATCTGCAGTCGCAACCGGACACCGCCCGAGTCGCGACGATCGAAGACTTTTACCGCAAACGCTTGCTGTACCGGATGACTTCCGGCGGAGAAGCGGTCGAGGCGGGGCTGCGAGCGTTCGTCGAAGCCTTTGCGCGGCGCGCTGAATTGCAGTCCGTGGCGCTCGAGGATATCCGCGCACGCCTCATCTCCCTTGCGCAGCTCATGCGCGAATCACCCCCCGATGCGCCCAAGGTCCATAGCGCACTTCGGGAACTCGTGCATATATTCGAAGGCTTGTCGAACAATGCGGAGGCCTTCATGGCGGGGCTCGCGCGCACCATCGAACTGCAGCGTGCCGAGGCCGCTGCCGTGATGAGCTTCAAGGCCCGGTTGATCGATTATCTGCAACGATTCATCGGCGACTTGGTCACCCGCTCGAGCCAAATCGCCGAACTGCTGATCGATCTTAAGCCGCTCGAGCGGGCGTTTTTGCAAATCGCCGCCGAGCGCGATGCACGCAATGCGGCGCCAGGCGATGCCGCGACGGACGCTGAAGCCGTCGAAATACGGCTCATCGCGTGGAACGAGCGTTGGGCTGGCCTCAGGCGTTGGTTCGTGTCCGGCGGACGGGACCGCGCCCAGGCTGAGCTACTGCGCGCGAGCGCCCTGTCGGCGATTCCTCGCCTGCTGCAGGCCGTATCGCTGCTGCACGAACGGCGCGCGGGCCGAAGCGATCGCGCGGCGGATTTTCGGCGCCTGGCACTGTGGTTTGCCGCGGCGGGCGGCGACGGCAACGCGCATCGGTTATGGCGGGCCGCCTTCGCCTTATCGCCGGCGCGACATCTGGCATTGGCGGTCGCGGACGAGAAAGTCAGTGCGAATACAGCATGGCGCGACTCGCCCGGTATCGCCGTCTTGCCGAAACTTCGCGAACAAGGCGTGCTACCGACCCGCGGCGCACCGACCCGCATTCACGACCGTTCCCTGGAACGCAACTTGCTCGCCGCCCGCGTCGCAGCAGAAGCCGCTCAAACCGAAGCGGCGCGACATCGCCTGGCCAGCAATCGTGACATCCGGCTGTCCGAGTTGGGTCGACTCAATTCGTCGTCGTTTCGGATGTTCCTGACACTGCTGGGCGAGGCTCTCGCCAGCCAGACGGATCCCGACGAGCCCGTGGAACGGTTGACCTGCGATGGCACGCTCATCGTGCGGCTCGTTCCTCTCGCTGCCCACCTCGAGGCAGAGATTACAACGGACTTAGGGACCTTCCGCGGTCGCGATCATGTCCTTCTCATTCGTAGAACCTAGCGCGTGCCAGCCCCCGGACTCAAGGACGTTCTGAAGCACCAGGAGGCTGAAGAGCGCGAGCGTGCACTGCGCGCCTTGCTGATGCGTCCGCTCATGCCCGCCGGTGATCCGGCGCTCGAACTAGTGCGCCGACACGCCGCCTACTTGCGAGACTGGTTCGCGCGTGAGACAGGATGGAACCTGCAGGTGAAGCGGCAATGCGCGCGTTTCTACAAACGGCCCGCCGCACTCGACGACCCAACGCGCGGGTTGCCGGAGTTCGACCAGGATCGCTATGTGCTCCTGTGTCTCGCCTGTGCGGTGCTGGAGCGCGCCGAATCGCAGATCACCCTACGAACTTTGGGTGAGCGTCTGTTGGAAGCCGCGGCGGACTCTGATCTCGCGGCCTGTGGATTTTTCTTTACCCTGCAGGGCGCGCGCGAGCGGCGCGCGCTGGTTGGCGTGTGTCGCCTTTTGCTCGAACTCGGCGTGCTCACGCGCGTCGCCGGCGACGAAGAGGGTTATGTATTCAATCCGGCGACGTTCTGTACGACGTCCACCGCCGGGTGCTGGCTCGATTGCCCGCCGGCACGCGCGGTGCCAGCCTCATCGCCATGACTCAGGCAGACCTTAATTTCGAGGGCCGGCTCGC
>JANYIY010000141.1 GCA_025358615.1 Gammaproteobacteria bacterium
TTGATCCGAAACATATTGTTCAACAGTTCGCGGGCAGGTTCGGTGATGGTGAGAAGAATTCCAGTCGTCAGCAGCACGAGCAATGCCGTCCACAGCCAGGGCATCGAATGCGACACCATTTCCGACAGGGACTGCGAACCCACCCTGACCCCGAGCATTTTCAGGTCGGTCATTGCAACCAACGTCAGGACGACGGCGATGCAAAGTATGTGCACCGTCTGCACCAGCGGCACGAACCAGGTTAAATCCTGAAATGTGCGGCTCAGGGAAGTCGCCACGAGCCAATCGCAAAATGCTGAAATCACGGCGCGCTAATCGCGATTGTCGGCAACGACGGTCTCCCCATGTGCTACGTCAGGCTAGTGTAGCAAGGATCTAGACAGCTCCCCACGACGGCGCGAAATGTTCCACGACCGGCGGCGAATCGAAGAACGGCCCTACCAGCGCCCGCCACTGGGTGAAGGCCGGCGCGCCGCGAAATCCCACCGTGTGATCTTCCAAGGTCTGCCACTGCACCATGAGCGCGTAGCGGTTCGGCGTCTCGATCGAACGCCGCAACTCGTGCGACAGATATCCTTTGCTGCTGCGCAAAACCTTGATGGCCTCCCGAAACACGGTTTCGAATTGCGCTTCGCTGCCGGGGCGAATGGTCAATTGTGCAAATTCCAGAATCATGCCCGCACCTCACTGCTCATACTGTTGATCGATGGCACAAGTGTAACCAGTCCCCGCCCCGACGCGCCGCTGCAGGCGCGGACCGATCGCGGCTCGCTAAGCCGCCTGCAGTGGCCGAAACTTCGCGGTGAAATGCCGCATCGCCGCTGGCTGCCAGTGAATCCGGTAGCCGCTTAAATTGTTCTTATCCGCCACCAGATCTTCGAATACCTCGACGACATAATCCGCATGGCTTTGGGTATAAACGCGCCGTGGGATTGCCAGGCGTACCAAATCCATCGCGGCCGGGGCCTCGCTGCCGTCCGGCCTTGCACCGAACATGACCGTGCCGATTTCACATGAGCGGATGCCACCTTCGACATACAGGGCCACCGCCAGCGGCTGGCCCGGATACTCGAGCGGCGGGATATGCGGCAGCATGCGCCGCGCGTCGAGGAAGACGGCGTGGCCGCCCGTGGGCTTGACGATGGGCACGCCGAGCGCGGTCAGGCGCTCGCCGATGTAGGCGCAGGTCCTTAAGCGATAGCGCAAATAATTTTCATCGATAATTTCGCGCAATCCCTGCGCAATCGCATCCAGATCGCGCCCGGCAAGGCCGCCGTAGGTGGGGAATCCCTCGGTGAGAATGAGTCGGCTGCGCGCGGCTTGCGCCAGCGCATCATCGTTCAAGGCCAGCCAGCCGCCGATATTGGCGAAGGCATCTTTTTTGGCCGACATGGTCATTCCGTCCGCTTCGCCGAAAATGTCGCGCACGATGTCTTTCACAGGGCGGTCACCCTGCCCCGCCTCGCGCTGCTTGATGAAATAGGCATTCTCGGCAAAGCGGCAGCCGTCGATGATGAAAGGCCGGCCGTGATGGCGGGCAATCTCGGCCACGCCACGGATGTTCGCGAGACTCACCGGTTGTCCGCCGCCGGCGTTGTTGGTCACGGTGAGCATCACGCAAGGCACCGCGGCGCCGTGTTGCGTCAGAAAAGCCTCGAGTCGCACCAAATCCATGTTGCCCTTGAATGGATGCAGGCTCTCGGAATCCAGCCCTTCGGCAATGACGAGGTCATGCGCTGCGGCACCCGTCGCTTCGATGTTGCCGCGCGTCGTGTCGAAATGGTTATTCGACGGCACCTTGCGGCCGGCACCGCCCAGCAAGGAGAACAGAATGGCCTCGGCCGCGCGCCCCTGGTGCGTAGGCAATACGTGCTTGAACGGCATCAAGTCCTTGACGGCAGCTTCGAAGCGGAAAAATGAAGGACTGCCCGCATAGCTTTCATCGCCGGACAGCAGCGCTGCCTGCTGAACCGCGCTCATGGCGCTGGTGCCGCTGTCGGTCAACAGATCGATGAGCACATCGTCGGACTTCAGTGCGAACAGGTTGAAATCCGCGGCTTCGATCAGCGCCGCCCGTTCCTCACCCGTGGTCATCCGGATCGGCTCGACCGCTTTGATACGGAAGGGTTCGATGATCACTCGGTCTCGCTTGACGCGATCAATCATAAGTTTCTTGTACGTCGGGAATGAAAGTCACTATTCTACGCGCCTCGCCAACGGAGGATTCGCATGACATTGAGAAATCGACTCGCCGCCGCTGTTGCTCTGATCACCACCCTGCTGTTCAGCACGGGCATCGAGGCTGCCGCTCCCCAGCAGAAAACTCAGGCGCCTGGGTATTATCGTATGTTGCTCGGCGACATCGAGATCACCACGCTCTCCGACGGCACTTTTCCGATGGAGGTAGGCAAACTGCTCACCAACATCACCCCCAAGCAACTCGACGCGGCATTGGCGCGCAACTACCTCAAGGACCCGCTCGAAATCTCCGTCGATGCCTTCCTGGTCAACACCGGCTCGAAGCTGGTGCTGGTCGACACCGGTGCCGGCGTGCTGTTCGGCCCCAGCGTCGGCAAGCTGTTCGGCAATCTTAAGGCAGCAGGCTATGGGCCCGAGCAGATCGATGAGATCTACATCACCCACATGCACGGCGATCACATTGGTGGGCTGCTCGTGGACGGCAAGATCGCCTTTCCGAACGCCATCGTGCGCGCTTCGCAGCAGGAGGCTGATTTCTGGCTGAGCAGCGCCAACATGAACGCTGCACCCAAGGATCGCAAGGATGCGTTCCAAGCGGCGATGAATATGCTCAATCCCTACATCGCCGCCGGCAAATTCAAGCCCTTCAACGGCGACACCGAACTGGTGCCCGGCGTCCGTGCGGTAGCGGCTCCCGGTCACACTCCCGGCCATACCCTGTATGTCGTCGAGAGTAAGGGCCAGAAGTTGGTGCTATGGGGCGACTTGATGCACGTCGCCGCCGCCCAATTCCCCAATCCCGCCGTGACCATCCGCTTCGATACCGACTCGGGTTTGGCTGCCACGCAACGCAAGCAAGCCTTCGCCGAAGCCGCCGCTCAGAACAATTGGGTCGCTGCAGCGCATCTGCCGTTTCCCGGCATCGGGCATCTGCGTGCCGCCGGTTCAGGCTACATCTTCGTACCGGTGAATTACAGCGCGCTGCATTGACGCGAAGCGGCGCGGGCGCGGCTTACGCCCGCGGCCTACGCCGGGCGAGCCTAGCGAGGCCCGCCCGGTATCCATGCGGTGCCCGCCAAGGGCACCCCTGCCATTGCGGCGGACTCAACCGTCAGCGCCACCAGATCTTCTTTCTCCAGATGATGCACATCCTGCTTACCGCAGGCGCGCGCGATGGTGGTCAACTCCATGTTGACCGTCTTGAGATAATTTTTCAGGCGCTTGGCGCCTACGGCGGGATCCAAGCGCAATTCCAGCGCCGCATCCTGGGTGGTGACTCCCACCGGACATTTACCCGTATGACAGTGATGGCAAAATCCCGGTGCGGTACCGAGCCGCGCATAGTCTTCCACCGCAGACACATGCTCACCGCCGGCAATGTAGGAATCACTGTTGCAGCCCAAGGCCACCAACACACCCTGACCGATCGCCACCGCGTCCGCACCCATGGCGAGCGCCTTGGCGACATCGGCGCCGCTGCGGATGCCGCCGGAAATCACCAGCTGCACCGTGCCGCGCATGTTCAGATCGTCCAATGCATCCACGGCCTGGCGCAGCGCCGCGAGGGTGGGGATTCCCACATGTTCGATGAACACCGTCTGCGTGGCCGCGGTGCCGCCCTGCATGCCGTCGACCACGATGACATCGGCGCCGGCGTGCACCGCCAGCTTCACATCGTTGAACACGCGCGTCGCGCCGACCTTGACGTAGATCGGCTTTTCCCAGTCGGTGATCTCGCGCAGCTCCTTGATCTTGATGACCAGATCATCCGGTCCGGTCCAGTCCGGATGCCGCGACGCCGAGCGCTGATCGACGCCTTCGGGCAGCGTTCGCATGCGTGCCACTCGTGGATTGACCTTCTGCCCCAGCAGCATGCCGCCGCCGCCGGGCTTGGCGCCCTGGCCGATGACGATTTCGATGGCATCCGCGCGCCGCACATCGTCCGGATCGAAGCCGTAGCGCGACGGCAGGCACTGGTAAACCAAGGTCTTCGACGAAGCCCGCTCCTCGGTGGTCATGCCGCCGTCGCCCGTCGTGGTCGACGTGCCCACCTCGGTTGCCGCGCGACCCAAAGCATCCTTCACCCGCGCCGACAGCGCGCCGAAGCTCATGCCGGCCACGGTGATGGGGATGGCAAGCTCGATCGGTTTGGTCGCGAAGCGCGTGCCGAGCAGAGTCTTGGTGGCGCAGCGTTCCCGATAGCCCTCGAGCGGATAGCGCGATAGCGACGCCGCCAGGAACAACAAATCGTCGAAGTTCGGCACGCGGCGTTTGGCGCCCAAGCCGCGGATCTCGTACAGACCGCTGGCCGCGGCGCGTTGAATGTAGTCGATCGTCGAGCGATCGAAGCCGGCCGATTCCTCCAGCGGTGGTCCCGTCATTTCAATACTCCTGATCGGCATCGGCGTGCCAGTGATACAGACTCTTGGCGGAGGCCACGCGCTTGAAATCCGCGGCATCGTAATCGAAACCCGCCTGCCCGAGCAGATTCTTGAGCGTGGCGCGATCCGTATCGGTCATGGGCTCGAAGCGTGCGTCGGCGCCCAGCGAGCGGACCTTGCCGCGCACATAGATTACCGCTTCGTACAGTGAGTCGCCGAGTGCGTCCTCGGCGTCACCGCAAATCACCAAGCGTCCGGCCTGCGCCATGAAGGCGGAGAAGCTGCCGACGCTGCCCCCCACCACGATGTCAGCCCCCTT
>JANYIY010000158.1 GCA_025358615.1 Gammaproteobacteria bacterium
GCGAGAGCATGCGGGTCAGGTCGTCCAGCAGCGGAATAGAGGCACCTGCGCTGACTTCGGAGTCGAACCCGAAGGCGCCGCCTAGCTTGTCGGCATACCAATATGGCGGCGGAACCCACGAGTAGGGCCCGTCCATCTTCATGCCCGACGGACCGGTCTCGGCTGTAGCCTGCGGTACCGCCGCGGCGATGATCGGCAGCGGCCAGTCTTCGGCACGCAAAGTGTCGACGTACATCTTTGAGATCGCCGCCGGCGGCGCGTTGTCACTGCCGATCAGAAATCCGATCACGGACGGGTGATTTCGCAGCAGACGCGCCTCGCTCGCCATCGAGGCTGCAGCCACCTTCTCGTCAGAAGCGTCCCACGGCTCGCCGCCCGTCTTGGCCCACGATTCCCATTTGTCGCAGCACTCCCAGCCGGCGAGGATCATGATGCCATCGCGGTCGGCGAGGTCGTAGAATCGTGCATCCTCCAGCTTGCCCTCGCTGCGTAGGGTGTTGAGCCCGAGGTTCACGACGTAACTGAACTCGGTCTCCATGCGCGTGGGGTCGTCACGCAGGAACATGTCCGGCGCCCAGCCCGCGCCGCGAATCAGGACAGGCTTGCCGTTGATGACGAACTGGTGATAACCCTGCGGGGTGAGGTGGGAGCTGACGCTGCGTATGCCGAACGTCGCGCTGGCCCGGTCGGAGATCACATCATCAACGGCAGCCGCCATCTGCAAAGTATAGAGCGGATGGACGCCCATACCGACCGGCCACCAGACCTGCGGATGCTTGAGATCGAGGCCCGGATCGATCTTGGGGGAAAACGACACGGTCTGCGTCTGACCGGGATCGAGGTGTATCGTTCGGCGCAGCGAAACGCCGGCCACGACGCCCGTGATCGTTGCCTCGTGTGCCGACGCATCGAGGTTTCGCGCCTGCACTTTCACGGTCAGCGCGGCATGCGAGAGATCGGGAAGCGACAGCGTCGACGTCACCTGCGGAAAACGTATCTCGACCGGCCCCGCCCGCACGATGTCAACGCCCCGCCACGGGCCCATGTTGTTGTCCGGTGGCGTCGGATTCCAGTCGACCCAGCCAATGACCAAGCTCGACCTCGGATCGGCCGGATGCACGCGCAATGCGAGGGTGTTTAGCCCTGAGTGCACCCAGCGTGTCACGTCGAGCTCATGCACGGGATAGGCTCCGGCGACGGCCGCCTGGTCGGCGACAAGATTCCCATTGAACCAAACATCGGCGCTCGCGATCATGCCGTTGATCCGCAGCAGCGTGCGTGTTCCCCGCCCTCCTGCGGCCAAGCTGAACTCGCTGCGATACCACCAGGGAATCACGAACACGTTGCCGCTGGAATCGGGCTCCTCGGCCGCACGCAGGTTGTCGCCGTAGAACACGTTCTTGTATGTGTCGTTCTCCAGCAGCCCCGCCATCACCGTCGCGCGGCCGCTCACCGGGTACCAGCCTTCGGTTGAAAAACCGGCGGAGGAGACCTCGGCGCCGCTTTGCTGCGCTTTGGCACTCGATTGAATCTGCCAACGGGCGATGGCGCTTGCGGACCCGGCGTCGCCAACCACCTGAGTGGGAGCGGCACTGTCGGCGCACGCGAGTGACGTGCCCGCCAGCGCCGCCAGCGCCCACATCACCCGGATTGTGAAGGTGCTCCGGATTCGTGCCGCGTCAGCCACTCTCAAGCACCGATCACCACTGCCCACGGACGCCGAACGTGAACATGCGTTCGGAGAAGTTCGAGTGCGCCGGCTGGTCGGTCCATACAAGGTAGTATTTCTGGTACTCATTGGTGAGGTTGGTGCCGTTCACGAACAGTTCGGCGTACTTGCTGAGTTTGTACGCAATCGACGCGTCGAGGTACTTTTGCGGCGCCTCGTACTCTTCCATGCCGACGATGCCGCCCACGCTATCCGATACTGCCCGCTTCGAGCGGTAGTTGTACGCGACGCGGGTCTGGAATCGCTTGTCCTGGTACCACAGGATGAAATTCCCCGACTCGGTGGAGTTGTCCTGGAACGGAATCTTATTTCCCGCCAGATCGGTCTCTCCCGTCTTGCTCGGCGCGTACGTCACATTGAACTCTATGCCGGTATTCGCGAGCAGCCCCGGCAGGAACGTGAACCCCTGGCGATAGTCGAACTCCGCTCCCTGGATGCTGTTGCCCGAACCCTGAAGCGGCTCGGTGATCGCGATGCAATGGTTGCGGACCACACCGTCCGCGTCCGGCAGAGTGCAATTGGTCACGCTGCCGCTCTTGATGAAGCTGTCCACGCTGATGCGGAATAGCTCGAGGCCGACCATGCTCGTGGGGTTGATGTAGTACTCGAATGAGAGCCCGTAGTTCGTGGAGCGCCATGGATTGAGGGCCGGATTGCCTGTCGAACTGCCCGTCGCCACCTGGTATATCGGACCCGTCTTGGTTTCCAACAGCGAGTAGTTCAGCTGCAGTCCGCCGCCCCACTGGCTTAAGTCCAGCGGCATCATATTCTTGGAGACGGCGAAGCGAGCCGTCAGCTTATCGGTCACATTTAGCGAGAAGTTGGCCGCCGGCAGCACGTCGTTGTAACTGCGCCGGGTGACCTGGCTACCGGCAACGGCGGGCTCCGTGATGTTTTGACCCGGCGCGCCGGTCGTATCTTGGGTTACGTTGAGGTCGGTGTGGATCAGGCGCACGCCAACGTTACCGCTGTACGACATGCTCCCCAACCCGCCGCTGAAATCGGTCTGCAGATAGCTGGACGTTTCCTTCATCCACACCGCCCAGGTGATTCCAGGCGCCGCCTGTGTCGTGGTATTGGGATAGAGTGACTTCCAGTACGCCAGCGGATTGTCCATGGCGCTCGGATTGATCGCCCAGAAGTTGATCCCCGACCCGAGCAGATTGTTGTATTTCTGAAAGTTGTTGGCGAGCGGCCCCGGAGTTTTCGAAAGCTGCTGCGACGACAACGGGCCGGCACGGAATGCCCCCTCTGCGTTGCCCGCGGTACACCAAGTGTTAGGCGTAGTGTCAGTCGCATTGCCACTCAGGATCACATCGGAACCGACATAACGCACCAGGCAGCCGTTCGGGTCGCTGGCACCCATGCCGGCATACACTGGGGTGACCAGAGTGTAGCCGTCGTTACTGGCGCTGCGGATGCTGTTGCGTACGCCGAAATTGACGTGGATGCCGCTATTGATGTCGTAGTGTCCATCGAAGCGCAGCGCGGTGATTCCGGTTTTGCGGTCGTAGTCGTCGTTGGACTCCAGCGTCTTCATCGTCCAGCCGTTTTGATTGGCGAAAGCGTTGGCGAGTGAGGCGGGCATGCCGATCTGGAGATTGCGGCCCCGGAAATCCGCGGTGATAGGAATCGTGTTCTGGGCAATGCCGTTGGCGTTAAATACCCGATTCCCGCCCAGTTGAGATGGATAGACGAAGGTCCCGCAGGGTAAAGCACTGTTGGGGTCCGCCCACAGGCAGCCGTCGGAATCGGAAATGTTGACGTCGGTCTCTATGTACGACTGACTGGCCGTTTCGCGGATGCCGCGCACGCTGCCTCTGAACGGGCCGCCATTGTCGAAATCGAGCTGCAGATTGAAGTTCTGCGCGGTGGACTGCCGGCGCTCCACCCTCGAGTACGATTCAACATCGCCCGGCCATTTTTCGTAGACCTGCGTGGTGTAGATGTGCGAACCCGCCCAGGCCGCGGCATACGCGTCACCCGGCGTGTTGTACTGACCCAACGTGGTACTGCCGGTGTCTCTCGACTGCAACGGCACGTAGGTCGCG
>JANYIY010000357.1 GCA_025358615.1 Gammaproteobacteria bacterium
AGCAGGGTATCAATGTGGGCGATACGCTGCGCTTCAACGAATACTGGAGCGCACGTGCGGGCGTAAGCCAGGACTGGTTTCACGTCAACAACTTCAACAATAAGGGGATGCGCACTACGCAATACTCCAATCATGGCGCGAGCCCCACCGGCAGCCTCATGTTCAAACCTGCCGGCAATATGACCGCGTATTTCACGTATGCGAGCAGCCTGCAGGCCGGTGATCTAGCGCCGAGCGGAACCATCAATGCGGGCCAAAACTTGGCGCCGTATCGCAGCACGGAATACGAGCTGGGCTACAAGGTTACGTTGGCCAAGATCGACTTCGCCGCTGCGCTGTTTCGCATCGAGCGCCCGTTTGCGAATATCGATTCGACGGACAATGTATTTAGGATCACTGGCGATCAGATCAACAAGGGACTGGAACTATCTGCTGTCGGAGAGATCTTCCACGGGCTGCGGATATACGGCGGCCTGACGTTGCTGAATGCCCGGCTGGAGGACACTCCGCTTGCGGCGACCAATGACAAGATTTACGTGGGCGTACCCAAAGTGAAGGGCAATACTTTGTTCGAGTATCAGATCCCGGCGGTGCCCGGCCTCGTTGCCGTATTCAACTACCAATTCACCGGTCCGCGTCCCGGAAATGACACGAATTCGTTCTTTGTGGCGGGCTACAATTTGTTTGATCTGGGCGCTCGATATACTTCGAACGTCGCGACCCTGCCGGTAACGTGGCGCCTGACCGTGGACAATATCGCCGACCGGCGCTATTGGTCGACCATCGGTCCAAGCAACCTAACCGGCGCGAATACGGGAAATCTGCTGGCACACTTTGGATCGCCCCGCACGGTACTGGCCTCTGCCAGCGTCAGTTTCTAGTGGGAATTCGCCGATGATGCGCATATTTTACTGTCTGGCGGTATGGTGTCTGGCGCTATCGACGGGGTTTGCTGCGGAGTCCCGCGTAGTTCGTCTGCATGCGGCGGGAAGCCTGCGTGCAGCGGTGACGGACATCTCAAAGGCTTTTTCGCAAGTCTACGGCGTCTCTGTTGAAGCCACTTTCGGCGGGTCAGGTTTATTGGCAGATCGGTTGGCCGCCGGCGAGGGCGGAGATGTATTTGCGTCGGCCGATATGGGTAACCCGGAGCGACTGACCCGGGCCGGTAAGGCGGGGCCCACCGTGTTGTTCGCCCGCAACCATCTGTGTGCGATTCTGCGCCCGGGACTCACTGCTACGGCCGCAACTCTACTGGCGACCCTGCTTGATCCGTCGGTCAAACTGGCTACATCGACGCCAAAGAGCGATCCCGGCGGAGATTATGCGTGGGCGATGTTCCAAAAGGCCGATGCCGAGCGCCCCGGTAGTAGGGCGACTCTCGAAGGCAAGGCGCTCAAGATCGGCAATGTGCCGGGCTCGCTCGCCATCCCACCGAGCGCCGCGAATGCGGTCGCGTGGCTGTTTCGTGAGAAGCGTGCAGATATCTTCATCTCCTACTGCAGCGGCGGCAGCGCCGTAGCCGCGGACCTACCAGGAATCACGGTCATTCCACTGCCGCAACAGCTTGCCATCACGGCAGACTATGGGTTGACCATCCTCAAAGGAGCCAACCAAGACGAAGCCGCGCAGCTCGCGTTATTTATCCTGTCGCCGATTGGCCAGAAAATCCTCTCGGACCATGGTTTCGATGCACCGCTGCTGCCTTAGCCCGGGTCTGTCCAGAATCGGCAGCCGCGCAGTATGCGACTGGCCTCCAGCGTAGATGAATCCCTAGAGAACGCGTTAGAGTGTGGGATGCTACACAAAAGTCTCGTTACGGAGTCGCAGCGGCGTACTCCTGCGGAGTTCCCCGGTAAGCCACGCGGTACGCGTCACGAGAGTGGGCTTGACGTGCATTTGCGCTACGCATTTGGCTCCGGGGAGCAGCGCGGCGCTTCGCTCGATAACCCGCTCTTTGAGCTACTAGCGGCCGTCCTCGAGCTCGGGTCAATCCGCCATGCCGCTCAGTCGCTCGGATACTCTTATCGATATGTGTGGGGATCGCTAAGAAAGTGGGAGCAGTCCCTCGGCTAATCACTCATTATATGGTCACAAGGCCAAAGAGCGCGGCCGACGCAATTCGCCGAGAGACTGATGTGGGCAGAGCGCCGCGCCCGCACCCGAATGCAACCGCACATCGAGGCATTGCGCACGGATCTCGCCCGGCTTCTCACCGAAGCCCGGGATGAGCGGCACCAGCTGCTCACGGTGCGGGCGAGCCATGACATAGCGCTCCCGGTGCTGCAGCAGCATGTTGCCGCTACCGCGGATCTGCACTTGATTATTCGCTTTCAGGGGAGCGTGGATGCGCTGCGAGCATTGAATGACCATCAATGCTTGATAGCCGGCTTTCACGTGCCGGTACTGCGCGGCGCCTCGCCGGTATTTGCCAAGGCGCTAAGACCCTTGCTCAAGCCCGGGTTGCATAAACTGATTGGTTGTTCTCGACGCGTGCAAGGACTGATGGTGCGTCGGGAACACGCAGCGCAGATCCGTACGTTTACCGACGTCATTCGATACCACTTGCGATTCGTCAATCGACAACCAGGCTCGGGCACGCGACTGTTGATCGACCACCTCATGCATGAGCATTCGGTTGAACCGCGCCAATTGCCCGGCTTTACCGGACTGCCCGAGGAAACCCATGTCGCAGTCGCGCTGTGCATCGCGAGCGGATTGGCGGACGCGGGCGTCGGCGTTGAAGCCGCGGCACTCGAGTTCGGGCTGCATTTTGTGCCGGTGGTTGAGGAGCACTATTTTCTCGCGTGCCTCAAGGGTAACCTCGGCCACGCAGCCGTTCGACGCTTATGCGCGGCACTCGCGGGCTCCGCCTGGGCGGACATCCTGGCAAACCTACCCGGGTATCGGCCGGCGGTGGCTGCCGGCGAAGTGCTCGTGATGACTGAGGTTCTTCCCTGCTGGCCGAGGTTGAAAATCAAACCCAAGCCGCCGAAATACCCCCCAGGATCTACCGCCAAGCGGCAATCCGCATTGGCCGAGAGTAAGTAGCTACCCTTCGCCCCGCCAGGCATGGGCCGGGCGCAGACGTTGCGGGCCGGAGTATACGTTACAATGTTTCTGCCTCAAGAAGCCGACTAACGTCAGATTGGAGGCGATGGCCAAATTCACTGCAAGGCTCGAAGGGGCACCTATTGCCGCGAGCACCGCCACACCGGTACGCAATGTTTTCTGCACCAATTCGAAGCTTGCCCGCCCGCTCAGCAAAATAATGTTGTCTCGCAAGGGAAGTCGTCCGGCCAATAGATTCTCGCCGACTAGCTTATCGACAGCGTTGTGACGACCCACATCCTCTGCAATGGTGATGAGCGTGCCGGAGAAATCGAAAAGCGCGGCCGCGTGTATACCGCCGGTATCGCCAAACTTGGACTGCCCCGCTCGCATCAAGTCCGGCAAGCGCAGCAGTAAGTCCAGCTCGATCTGCCCGGTTTCCGCAACGCGGGTCGCCGCGGCGCGCGCAATCGCGGCGTCTAATCCGGTCGTGCCACAAACGCCGCAGCTCGAACCTGCCGAGAATCGTCGAGTCGCCATTTGCATTTCCATCTGCACGTTTGGATTCAAGCGAACGTTCACAACATTCGGCCGGCGGGTACTTGATTCAATGGCCTCGATATCTCCTGCGGTATTGACGAGCCCCTCGCCATACAGCAAACCCGCGGCAAGATACTCATCATCCCCTGGCGTTCTCATGGTCGTGCCGAATGATACGGGCTCGATGCCAAGCGCCGGATGATGCAGCATGTATTCGAGGGGTGCCTCGACAGCGACGCGATCCTCTCTCTGGACTTGAGGGTCAACGCCGGTCCGCAGGATACGCACGTTCATGGTGCCGCTCGCTGCGGTCCTGTCGCTTTTTTCAGGCGGGACAAAGTCTGGGGAACTCATTTTCCACATGGTAGCGCAGCGCACCCGCTAAGTACGCCGCTTTTCTGGCCCCGTAGGCCGCTGCCTTGCACCAATTCCCTATCGTGGGCGGAGCGAGGCGCTTGGCAGCTGGAATTATCCTCCGGAACCAACCTAATTCTGCCGAGGTACAGACGTTCTATCCAGCGCCATGATTATTCTCGACGGACTTGTTCAAGAGCCGGTGTCCACTGCTTTTGCCACGACGGGCGCTCGAATCTAGCCCGAAGTATACTGCCACATGCTGGTAATGATCCGGCTTCTCGCGATCCTGATCAGCTCTTCCCTGGTGGTTGTCGGTACAGCCTATGCGGCGCCGGTTACCGGCGGCAACGGGGAGCGGCGCATCGCATTGATCATCGGTAACAACGAGTATCGCTACGTCAGCGGCCTCAACAATGCGGTGGCGGACGCGCGCGCCATGAAGCGGGAATTGGAGGAGCGGGGCTTTCAAGTGGTGTATCGCGAAAATGCCGCGCGCCGCGTGATGAATGATGCCATCGAGGAATTTCTGGGAAAGCTGTCCACGGACGCGATCGGCCTGGTGTACTTCTCCGGCCACGGAGTATAGATTAACAGCGCCAATTTCCTGATCCCCACCGACATGCAGGCCGACAAGGAGTCCGATGTCGCGTACGACGGCGTCGATCTGGGCAAGCTATTGGATAGGATGGCCCAGGTGCAGCCGCGGTTCAGCCTGGTCGTCATCGATGCCTGCCGCGACAATCCGTTTCGCAGCAGCGGAAAATCCATCGGCAGCAGCAAGGGGCTGGCGCCGCCCATATCCAATGCCGAGGGGGTCATGGTGGTGTACGCAGCCGGTGCGAATCAACAGGCACTCGATCGCTTAAGCGCCCGAGATACAGACCCCAACGGCTTGTTCACCCGCGAATTCATCAAGGCGCTGCGCGTGCCGGGACTGAACGTGCAGGACATGATCAGCCAGGTGAAGCTGGCCGTGATTCAGCAGGCAAAGTCGGTCGGTCATGTGCAAACACCGGCGATCTACGATCAGTCGATGGGGACGTTTGTGTTCTCGCAGGGCCGTGGCGTGGCGAAGCCGCTGCTGCCGGCTGTGGACGCGGGAGGGGTTCGCACTAACCCGCCGCCGGGGACTGTCGAACCCGCCCCCGCAGCAGCGGCAACGCCGCGGCCGCGCATCGATGTCGCAACCGTCGCCGGCGCGCTCGGTTCGGCCGATGTCAGCGCCCTGAAGGGCTTTACTGCCGCAGCACTGCCCGCGGCCAGCATTGAGGAAGCCTTGCGGCAGCGTAGCGGCGATGGCAAGAGCACGATCGCACGCAGGTTTTTCGAGAATTCAACCCGTTCTGCTGAGGCGGTCGCCTGGTTCGACGCCGCGCTGGCTGCGGGCGTTGATCCCAATATGACGGTACCGAGCGACTACTACGTGCAGGAGGGTGTGCTCCTCGAGGCGATGCGCGCGTGAAACCTCGCCGCTATCAAGGTCCTATTACGCCGGGGTGCAAGTCCGCATGCGTATCAAAACCTGTTCCTGACTGCGTCAAGTCAACCGCGCTTTCTATTTCCGCTGCGCTTCATTGCCGACGATGAACGACTCAACTTGAGTGAAAAGCAGGACGTCGCCAAGGCCTATCTGGATGCGGGCGTCGTGATTCCGAAGGTGCTTCCACCCGGCGGCGGCAGCGGTTGGGATTCAACGATGCTGGAGGTGAACAACCTTCAAGACAAGGTCGCACCCCGCCTGGGAATCAAATTGCCGCCGACGCCCACCTTGTGCGAACGGCCGGCGGGCCCGATTTGCAAGGCATCCTCGAGAAAAGGGCGAGGACTGGTGCGCCATTGTTGCGTCCACGCCGAAGAAGTTGAACTTCGTCTACGGCAAGAGCAGCAGCTCGCCCCTGTACGACGTGCAACTTATCTATCTGATCGGCATCGTGGCGAACAAGGCTTACTATCTCGCGCTGGCCAAGCGAATTACCTGGGACTATGTTCTGGTGGAAGTCTCCAAGGACGCTTCGAGCGGGACTGTGCTGCGCATGATGCCGCCCGAGTCCGCAATGGGACTTTGCAAGAAAGATGACGATGGCTTCCAGCCGCAGGAATGCTGGCGCAGAATTTCACTGCGGCGCGTTGCCGCAACCGACGAAATGCGATTCGAGGATTGGGGATTGTCGTGGAAAATCTCGAAAGACTCGTGCCCATCGCCCCGGCCCAACTAGGTGGGCCGGGGCGCCGCGGCACGATCAACCGGCGGGACTGCCTTCCACCTGAATCTGCAGAGTTACTTCCTGCTTGAATCCATTCTTGTCGCCGAAGCTGACGCCAAAATCACTGCGATTGAAAGTGGCCGACGCGTCCGCGCCGCAGACCTCTTTCTTCGACATCGGATTCGGTTTGCAGAGAAAGGAATTGATGGTCAGCGTCAGCGGCTTGCTCACGCCGTGTAGCGTAAACGTGCCTTGCGCTTCGGTGGGCGCGGCGCCGTTGAACTTGGTGAACTTACCGCTGAACGTGGCGGTGGGGAATTTCGCCACATCGAAAATTTCCGCGGACTTGGCGTGCTCGTTTAATTTCGCCATGCCGAAGTCGACCGAACTCGTATCAACCGTGACGTCGATGGAACCGGACTTGGCTTCCTTGTCGTATACGACAGAGCCCGAGGTGGCGGTGAACTTGCCGCGCCATACCGACAGGCCGCCCATGTGGTCCGCCGCAAAGCTCGGGTACGTGTGGGATGGATCGAGTTTATAAGTCACCGGCGCTGCAAATGCGCTCGCGCTCAGCAGCGCGGCCATTGACGCCAAAACAATACGGTTCATTGAGGACTCCTTGCAAGACGCTGTGGGTATACTGCCGATATCTCGGCCGCAAATCATAGCCGATATGATGCATATTCTCGTTTTTATCTTCGTTCGGGGCCTCCAATGGAATTATTTGCTGCTATCGATACACGCTCATCTGCCGGACGCTTGACCGATCCCGGCCCCAGCGCGGAGCAACTCGGGCGGCTGCTGCATGCGGCCGCGCGCGCGCCGGACCATGGACGCATCAAGCCCTGGCGCCTGATCGTACTCAAGGACGCGGTGCGCGAGGCGTTCACGGCGGCGGCGGCACTGGCGAAGCGCGCGCGATTACCCGATATGACCGCAGAGCAGCTGGCCGGGGAGCGCGACAAAATGAACCGATCGCCCGCGATCGTGGTCATAGGCTGCGCCGTCAACCGTGGACAGTCCAAGGTGCCGGAGATTGAGCAGGTGGTCGCAGCCGGTGCCGCCGCGCAGAACTTATTTCTTGCTGCCCACGATCTGGGCTATGGAGTGATGTGGAAGACGGGCGCGGCGGCCTATGATCCCGCCGTCAAGTCGACGCTGGGTCTCAAGCCCGATGACCACATCGTGGCCATCATGCATCTGGGTACGCGCCTCAAGTAGCGGTCCGTTCGGTTGATGCTGCCGCCGGCACGGCGAAGGAGTGGCCGCGCAGCGAGACCGACTTGACCAGTGCCCAGGCGGGCAACCCTGCTTTGAGGTCGAGCTCGCGTGTGGCAGCCTTGGTGACTCGCGCCATGATTTGCACTCCGCCGATATCGATGGCGACCAAATCCGAATCGGCATCGTCACCGCTCACCGCAATGATCACGCCGCCGAGAATGTTGCGCACGCTCAAATGCTGCGGCGGTTGAGTCGCTACGATGAGATCGCGCGCCAGCAGCTGTACCCGCAGATTCGTACCCACCGCCGCAGCCACCGCCTGCACCTTGAGCTCGCCGTGCCCCACTTTGAGGCGCGTCAAGCCACTTGCGTCGATGCCGAGCACGGTGCCGTCGACGATGGCGCCCACTGCTTCGGGGCCGATGATCGACCTCAAGTCTTTGTTCAAGCTCATTTCGGTCAGTCGGCCTTGAGCGGTGACCTTGCCGGCTTCCATGAGCACCACGTCCGTCGCCAGCCTCAGGACCTCGTCGAAGTTATGGCTGACGTAAACCATGGGGATGGCGAGTTGATCGCGCAACAACTCCAGATACGGCAGCACTTCATCGCGCCGCGCCGCGTCGAGCGAGGCCAGCGGCTCATCCAGCAGCAATAGGTTGGGCTGGGACAGCAGCGCCCGGCCGATGGCAACGCGCTGCTTTTCACCGCCCGACAATTGATGCGTGCGCCGGCCCATCAGGGTGCCGAGAGCCAATAGGTCGGCAACGGTGTCGATGTCCACATAGCGGCGGCCGGCCGCGCGCTTCTCGCCGTACTTAAGATTGGCGGCGACGCTCATGTGCGGAAACAGGCGGGCATCTTGGAATACATAGCCGATCCGCCGGCGCTCGGGCGGCACGTACAGCCCCCGCGCAGTATCCTCAAGGGCTCTGTCATCGAGCATGACCTTGCTTTGGTCGGCGGACAGAAGCCCGGCGATGACATGCACGAGAGTGCTCTTGCCGCAGCCGGAGCGGCCGAACAGGGCCGCCACCCCGGGGGTCGGCAGTTCGAAGCACGCATCTAGCAGGAAGGAGCCGCGCTGTTTCTTGACGGCTACGCGCAGCATTAATGTCCCAATAAACGCCGTACGCGGCGTGCAAACCACTCGGACAACAGCAAGCCGCCCAAGCCTAGGACGAACGAGACGAAGGCCAGTCGCGCAGCGGCGATATCGCCGCCAGGAGTTTGCAGCGCCGTGTACAGCGCCAGGGGCAGGGTGCGTGTCTCTCCTGGAATGTTCGACACGAAGGTGATCACTGCACCGAACTCCCCCAAAGCCGCTGAGAAGGCGGTAATGGCGCCCGCCAGTATGCCGGGCAACATCAGGGGCAGTGTGATGGTGGCAAAGCGATCCACAGCGCCGGCGCCCAAAGTGCGTGCCGCATCCTCCAGTCCACGGTCGACAGTTTCCAGCGAAATGCGCATGGCGCGAACCATGAGCGGAAACGACATCACGGCGGTGGCCAGCGCTGCGCCATTGCGGGTGAAGATGAGTTGCACACCGAACGCGCGCTCCAGCCAGGAGCCGATGGGTCCGCGCGTCCCGAACAGCAGCAGCAGCAGGTAGCCGACCACCACCGGCGGCAGCACCAGCGGAAGATGCACGAACGCATCGAGGAGGGTGCGTCCCACGAACCGGCGCCGGGTCAACAACCACGCCAGCAGAATCGCGAGCGGCAGGCTGAGTGCGACGCTGCGCGCGGCGACGCTCAAGCTCAAACGCAGGGCTTCGCTCTCGGCGGGGCTCAGCCAGATCACGGGCAATACACGCTGCGGGGCTTCATCACCGAGGCAGTATACTGTGCAGAGACTTTAGCTTAAGGATTGGCAATGGCTTATTATCGCGCGGCGGCGCAGGCGGACACTGCCGGGGCGGTGCCCGCACGCATCGGAGTGCTGGTGGTCAATCTCGGCACGCCGGATTCGCCTTCCTACTTTGCCGTGCAGCGCTACTTGCGCGAGTTCTTGGGCGACCGCCGCGTCATCGACACCTCCCGGCTGATTTGGTTGCCGCTGTTGTACGGCGTCGTGCTGCCGTTTCGCCCCATTCGAACGGTACGCAAATACCGCAAAATCTGGATGCGCGGCGGCTCGCCGCTGGCCGTGTATTCCAAGGGCCTCGCTGCCAAGATCGGCGCCTTGTTGAATGACAGCTTCGGCGATGGCGTGCGCGTGGCACTGGCGATGACTTACGGCAATCCAAGCATTGCAGCGGCAGTCCGCTCTCTGGCCGAGCAAGGCGTACGAAAACTCCTGGTGCTGCCGCTGTACCCGCAATACTGCTCATCGACCACAGGCTCGGTATTCGATCGCACCAGCGCCGCGCTGCAGCGCTGGCGCTGGCTGCCGGAAACCCGCTTCATCAATGACTACTACGATGATGCGGGCTACATCGACGCCTTGGCGGAAAAAATCCGCCGGCATTGGGCCGAGGTCGGCGAGCGTTCGCATCTGCTGTTCTCCTATCACGGAATACCCGCTGTGTATGTCGCCGAAGGCGATCCCTATCAACAGCAGGCCGAAGCCACGACTCGGCTGGTGGTCTCGCGTTTGGGTCTGACGCGCGAGGAATGGTCGCACTGCTATCAATCGCGCTTCGGATCGGTGGTGTGGCTGCAGCCCTATACGGAAGACACCCTCAAGGTCTTGGCTCAGCGCGGCATTGCCAAGCTGACGGTGGTCTCGCCGTCATTCGCGGTGGATTGTCTGGAAACCCTGGAAGAAGTCGCCATCGAATACCGCGACAAGTTTTTGAGTCTGGGGGGCGAGCGATTGACGCTGGTGCCCGCATTGAACGAGGACGACGCCCATGCACAGGTGTTGGTGTCGATCGTGAAGAGCCACATTCAGGGTTGGACGGAGCAGGGCCCCGCTTTGGTGTGATGCGGATTTTCATTGCGCTGGGCACGTCAGCAATGCTAAATTCGGCCGCAATGTACGCATTCTCTTACAAGTTATCTGCAGCCGCCCGCAGCTTTCCTCTGCCGGGTTCGCTTACTCTGCTGCTGCGCCGCTAGGCGCCACCAATCACGCGCTAACGGTCGGCGCTTACAAGACCGGAAAATCTTCAAGTTGCGACCCGCATAACGCGAGTGAGAGAACAATGTTGCGTAATCCGTCGACCAAGTACCGTGCCTTTTCCCCCATCGATATCGCCGATCGAACCTGGCCAAGCCGGGTCATAACCGCACCGCCGCTGTGGTGCAGCGTCGATCTGCGCGACGGCAATCAAGCGCTGATCGAACCTATGGATGGCGCGCGCAAGCGGCGCATGTTCGACATGCTGGTAAAAATGGGCTTCAAGGAAATTGAGGTCGGATTTCCCGCGGCCTCGCAAACCGACTTTGATTTCGTGCGCGAAATCATCGAGCAAGGCCTG
>JANYIY010000163.1 GCA_025358615.1 Gammaproteobacteria bacterium
CGAACTGTTGGGCGACCTGCGCGCGCGAGACATGGTCGGTATCTGCATCGACGTGATGCGGGCGGCAACCGATCAAAACCACGGAACCGTGATCAAGACCATGGGGGATGAGGTCATGGCGACCTTCCCGACCGCGGACGATGCTTTAAATGCCGCTGCGCAGATGCAAAAGCAAATCACCCTGCACCCTCAGCTGCAGGTCGACGAGCAGACCGTGGCCATCCGCATCGGCTGCAATTTTGGTGCGGTGGTGCTGGAAAACCGCGACATTTTCGGCTCCGCCGTGCACACCGCCAACCGCATGACCAGCCAGGCCAAAGCCGGTCAGATCATCACCACGGCGACCATGGTCGAACGCCTGTCGAGCGACTGGCGCGCGTCCGTACGGCAGATTGACATCGCCACCTTGAAGGGGCGTAGCAGTGAAGTGGCTTTGTTCGAGGTGCTGTGGCAGACCGAGGACATCACCAGCATGGTGCCGGCGATCGCCATCACCTCGCGCGAGCGCGAGAAAGCGAACAAGACTCAGCGGTTGCGGCTACGGTATCAGGGGCAGGAAGTCCTGGTAGATGACGGACGCGCCAACATTACCATCGGCCGCGCCGAGGAAAACGACCTGGTCGTGAAGGGCAACCTGATCTCGCGCCTGCATGCCCGGGTGGAGATCAATCGTAACAAATTCATGCTGATCGATCAGAGCACCAATGGCACCTTCGTGCTCGGCAAGGACGGCGAAGAGGCCTTCGTGCGCCGCGATTCCATGCAGCTTCGCGGCGAAGGATTGATCGGTTTGGGCAAGGCCCCTGACAGCAATTCCTCCCAGGTGATCCGCTACACCTGCGAAGAGTAGTCGTCGCTCCTGCGACGCGTTTGCGCGGCTTAAGCGGTGCGCACCCGCAGCAGCGCGCTCTGCAGTTCGGCCTTGAGCGAGGCCGGCACGCGCTCGCCGAATTCGGCGAAATACTCCTGGATGCCGTCGAATTCCACCTGCCACAGCTCAGGATTGACAGTGAGCAGTTCATCGATCGCACCCGGCGCTAGTCCCAAGCCCTGTACATCCAGGTCGGCGGCATTCGGCAAGTAGCCGATGGCGGTGTCGTGCGCCTTGGCCGTGCCCTTGCATCGATCGATGATCCAGCGCAGCACCCGCAAATTGTCGCCGTAGCCTGGCCATAGAAATTTGCCGGCGCTGTCGCGGCGGAACCAGTTGACGTGAAAAATCTGTGGCGGCGATTTGAGCTTGGCGCCGACATTGATCCAGTGGGCCCAATAGTCGCCGAAGTTGTAGCCGGCGAAGGGCTTCATGGCCATGGGGTCGCGGCGCACGACGCCGACGGCATCTGTGGCGGCCGCTGTCGTCTCCGAGGCGACGCCGGCACCGACCAGCACGCCGTGCAGCCAATTGCGGGCTTGGTAAACCAGGGGCGCGAGTGTGCGGCGACGGCCGCCGAACACGATGGCCGAAATGGGCACGCCGCCCGGGGCATCAGCCAACTTCGAGTAGCCGGGGTTCTGCTTGGCTGCGACGGTGAAGCGGGAATTCGCGTGCGCGGCGGGTCCGTTTGCCGGGTCGTAGGGCCGGCCCTGCCAGTCGATGACCGGCTTGCCCTCGGTCAAGCCTTCCCACCAGGGCTGATTATCGGCCGTGAGCGCGACATTCGTGAAAATTGTATCGCGGCGAATCATGTCGTAGGCGTTGCGATTGGTTTTCGCATTGGTGCCGGGCACGACGCCGAAGTAGCCCGATTCGGGGTTGATGGCGTACAGCCGGCCGTCCTTGCCGGGGTGCAACCAGGCGATATCATCGCCCACCGTCCAGATTTTCCAGCCCTTATAACTAGCGGGCGGTATCAGCATCGCCAGATTGGTCTTGCCGCAGGCGGAGGGGAAAGCGCAGGCCAGATAGTAGATTTCGCCTTGCGGATTCTCGATGCCGACAATGAGCATATGCTCCGCCAGCCAGCCTTCGGTGCGCGCCTGCCAACTGGCGATGCGCAGTGCATGGCACTTCTTGCCGAGCAGGGCGTTGCCGCCGTAGCCGGATCCAAAGCTCTTGATCGACAGCTCTTCCGGGAAGTGCATGATGAAGCGGCGCTGGGGATTGAGGTCGCCGGTGGAATGCAGCCCTCTCACGAACTTGGCGTCGCGCGCTATGCGCTCGAGGGCGGCGCGGCCCATGCGCGTCATCAGCTTCATATTGAGTACTACGTACGCGCTGTCGGTGATTTCAACGCCGCAGCGAGAAAATGGCGAGTCAATCGGCCCCATGCAATACGGAACCACGTACAAGGTGCGTCCCTGCATGCAGCCGGCGAACAAAGCGTCCATCTGAACGTGGGCCTGCGCAGGTGCGATCCAATGATTGTTCGGGCCGGCGTCGTCTTTGTTCTTGGTACAGACGAAGGTAAGGTGTTCTACCCGCGCGACGTCTGACGGATTGGAGAGGGACAGCACACAGCCGGGAAAACTCTGTGGATTGAGCGGCAGCAGTTCCTTGGCGGCGAGCAACTCCCTCTGCAATACCTGGTACTCGGCGTCGCTGCCGTCGCACCAGAAGATGTGGTCGGGTTGTGTGAGTCGCGCGACCTCATCCACCCAGGCCGACACGTCGCGATCCATTGTTGCGAGTGAGGTGACGTGCTGAGTAGCTGTGGCCATAGGAATCCTTCAGGGCAGGCGTTATTAGGCGAAGAAGGATGACAGATGGCCAGGTACCCCGCCAAGGGGTCGCCGCATCGATTCCAGCATGCGCCGCTGCGACAGCGCTGTCTTATTTTCACGAGGCGCTGCGTCGCAGTCGATTTTTCATGTAAGTAATTGATTATAAATAATTTACAATATGTCAGAACTATGCCAACTCACACCGTAATAGCTGCTCTCTGCTGGGCGATAGGCGCCCTGTTTGCGGGCGGCTTTGCCGCCGCCGATGAGCCCATTAATCCGCTGACGATTCGAGCGATTGCAGAGGTCGAAACCAGGTCCAATGAAGCGGGCCACGAGGTGGTGAAGCTGCTTCCGGCCGCGCGGGTGGTGCCCGGCGATCGGCTGATCTATACGCTCGAAGTGCGCAATAGCGGTGCGACCGAAGTGGACGCACCCAGCGTCACTTATGCTGTGCCGGACCATATGAAGTATGTCGCCGATTCTGCGGTGGGCCCCGGTGCCGAAGTGAGCTTCTCGGTGGACGGCGGCCACAATTTCGAGCGCGCGGAGAATTTGCAAGTACCAGGAATTGACGGCCGACTGCGCCCGGCCGCCGCCGCGGATTACTCGCATATCCGCTGGCAGCTGAAGAACAAATTAAAAGCCAATTCGGTGGCGTTTGTGCGTTTTCGCGCTCTGGTCAAATAGTCCGGCGCAAAACATCGTAGGCTTGAGGCCCGCAACAGGCTCACCGTCAATGAACAGCGACTACAAAGAAGTCTTCGGTCTGGAAGGTCCGCTGGCGCGTGCCTTGCCGGGTTATGCGTATCGCCCGGAGCAGGCCGCGATGGCGAAGGCCGTAGGACTCGCGCTGGCCCGCCTCGAACCCCTGATAGTCGAAGCCGGTACGGGCACGGGTAAAACTTTTGCCTACTTGGTGCCGGCGCTGCTGTCGGGTCGTAGTGTCATTATTTCCACAGGCACGCGCACTTTGCAGGATCAATTATTTCGCCGCGATGTCCCGTTGCTGGCCAAGGCATTGGGACTGCCCGCAAAGATCGCCCTGCTCAAAGGCCGTGCCAATTACCTTTGCCGCCATCGCTTGGAGTTGGCGACGCAGCAGGGATCATTGCTGGGTGGCGAGCGCGGCGTGGCTCGCGTGTTGGCGCGGGTGTCGCGCTGGGCGGCGGCGACCAAGAGCGGCGATCTATCCGAGCTCACCGATTTACCGGAGCAGTCGGCGCTGTGGCCAAGCATTACTTCGACCCGTGAGAATTGCCTGGGGCAGGAGTGTCCGCAGTTTGCCCGTTGCCATGTGTTCGAGGCGCGGCGCAACGCGCAGGCGGCGGACATCGTGGTGGTGAATCATCACTTGCTGCTCGCAGATCTGGCCCTCAAAGACGAGGGCTTCGGCGATCTGCTGCCGGGCGCGGAAGCCGTGATCCTGGATGAGGCGCACCAAGTGCCGGATATCGCCGCACAGTTTTTCGGTGAAACCTGGTCGGTTCGCCAGTTGCAACTGCTGCTGCGCGACATCGGCGCTGAGCTCATTGCGGCCGGCGTGCGTGCGCCTTCGATCAACGCAGCCGTGGGCGCACTCGAGACTCTGCTCGAGGAAATGCGCAGCACCTTGCAGCGCGGTGCTGGGCGCCACGAATGGGCGCAATTGCCCGATGCTTTTCTGGATGTATTGCCGGAGCTCGAGACGGCCATCAGCGAGATCGCCAGCCAGCTCGAAGGCTTGGGCGCCGGCGCCGGCGTGTCGAACTGTGCGCGGCGCGCGGCGACGCTGGCCAATTCGCTCGCGTCCCTGCGCGAGCTGTCGGACGATACGGGACTGCGCTGGGTCGACGCCAATCCCAATGGCCTGCTCTTGCAATACACGCCCTTCGAAGTGGCGGAGCGTCTGCGCGAATACGTTGAGTCGCGGCCCTGCGCCTGGGTGTTCACCTCCGCCACCTTGGCCATCGGTGAGGACTTCTCGCACTTTGCAACGCGAGTCGGCCTGCCCGAAGCGCGCACCCTGCAGATCGAGAGCCCGTTCGATTATCGTGATCAGGCGCGGATTTTTTTACCGCCGCAAATGCCGGAGCCGCAAAGTCCGGCGTTCGCCGCCAGATTCATCGAGGCGTGCGCACCCTTACTCGAGGCCAGCGGCGGCCGCGCCTTCCTGCTCTACACCAGCTACCGCGCGTTGGCGGAGGGAGTTCGGGCCTTGCAGGCGCGCTTTCCGAATCCGGCGTTTCCGGTGCTGGTACAGGGCGAGGCGCCGCGTGAAGCCCTGCTCAACCGGTTTCGTGAGCTCGGCAATGCCGTGCTGTTGGCCACCGGGAGCTTTTGGGAGGGCGTGGACGTGAAGGGCGAGGCGCTGTGCATCGTCGCCATCGACAAGCTGCCCTTTGCCTCGCCCGACGACCCGCTGCTGAAGGCGCGACTGGAAGGAATTCGCCGCCGCGGCGGCAACCCGTTCTTCGAATATCAGTTGCCGCAGGCCGTGTTGGCACTGAAACAGGGGGTGGGGCGCTTGATTCGTGACTTCGATGATTTCGGCGTCATTGTCATCGGCGACCCGCGCCTCAAAACCAAGGCCTATGGACGAGTGTTCTTGGACGCGCTACCGGCGAGTCCGGTCACCACCGATGGCGCCGCCGCCGCGCAGTTTCTGGCCGAGCGTCTGGGCCAGGTGCGACCGGCTCGCGCTTTGGCGTCGCAGGCTACCTGAGGCCATGCGAGTACTTGCCCTGGATACCGCGACCGAGGGCTGTTCGGTTGCGCTGCAGAGCGGCGCTGAGGTGATCGCGCGATTCGCGGAGGTCGGCCGATCGCACGCACAGCAGATTCTCAGCATGGTTGACGCTGTGCTGGCGGAAGCGCAGTGGTCCTTGTCGATGCTGGATGGCCTGGCCGCCAGTGTCGGGCCCGGCTCCTTCACCGGCGTACGTATCAGTGTGGCCGTGGCGCAGGGCCTGGCGTTCGGTGCGGACTTGCCAGTGGTGCCCGTCACCACTCTCGAGGCGCTGGCGTTACAAGTTTTGCAGCGCGGCGCGCAGCAGGCCATGGCCTGTCTCGATGCGCGCATGGGCGAAGTGTACTGGGGGTCCTTCGGCGCCGATCCCAAGCGCGGCTTGGTGGCGCTCGGACCTGGGCAGGTCTCGCCGCCAAATAGTGTGCGTCCGCCCACGGCTGGTGAGTATCAGGGGATCGGGCGCGGTTTTTCGGCCTATCCTCAGCTGGTATCACTGGCGGGCCTTAACGTGCTGCCCGAGCATGGGCGCGCGCTGCCGCATGCCCGGGAAATCGCCTGGCTCGGCACCTTGCGGCTGAGCCTAGGCGAAGGCATCGATCCGGCGGTTCTGCAGCCCCTGTATTTGCGCGACAAGGTGGCGTTGACCGAAGCCGAGCGCGCGGCCAAGTAGCGGTGTCATGGAACTGTCACAGACGAACGATGTAATAGTGGGTTAAGGGAATCAAGCGACTAGGAAATATGACCGCTAAGCGCATCCTCATTGTTGAAGACGAAAAGGCGATCCGGGACATGGTCGCTTTCGGCTTACGCCGCGCCGGCTATGAAGTTCGGGAAGCCGAGGATTGCCGCCAGGCGCGTGCGCGCATCGTCGATGTACGGCCGGACTTGATGCTGGTCGATTGGATGCTGCCGGACATGAGCGGGCTCGAGCTGACCCGCTCCCTGAAGCGCGCCAAGGACACCGAAGAAATCCCGGTCATCATGCTCACCGCCCGTGCCGAGGAGCAGGACAAGGTCGGCGGCCTCGAGGGCGGCGCTGACGACTACATCACCAAGCCCTTTTCGCCGCGCGAATTGCTGGCGCGTATTCAGGCGGTGCTGCGGCGCGCTGCCCCCGCGGGTGCGGCCGATGTGGTAGAGGCCGATGGCCTGAAACTCGACGACTCGAGCCACCGTGTGAGCGCCGGCGAGCGCGAAATCCCCTTAGGCCCCACGGAATACCGGCTACTGCACTTTTTCATGACCCATCCGGAGCGGGTGTTCTCGCGTGGCCAGTTGCTGGATCGAGTCTGGGGCGGTAATACTTATGTGGAAGAGCGTACGGTGGACGTGCACATCCGCCGGCTGCGCAAGGCACTTGAGCCCTATCAATTGGAGCGGCTGGTGCAAACTGTGCGCGGCGCCGGTTACCGGTTCTCCACGCGCGACGCCTAGGCGGGTCGCATAGGGAGGGCGGGCGAGGCTAGTCAATGGCAGCGATGTGGACTTTCGCGCTCGCGCGGCTCGCGGGCATCTTGCTGCTGGGTCTGTGTGTGGGCTTGGCTGTAGGACCCATTTGGCTGTGGGTTCTGGTTGCCGCCTGTCTATACCTGGGTTGGCAGCTGGTGACGCTGTATCGCCTTGATCGCTGGCTGCGGCTGCGCTCGCAGATCGACCCGCCCAACCTGGGCGGTATATGGGGCGATATCGTCGCCCAGGTGGTGCGCCTGCATCGGCGCAAACAGTTCCACAAGCAACGACTGATACAGCTGTTTCGCGAGCTGCGCCGCTCGACGGCTGCCTTACCCGACGGCGTCATTATCTTGAGCCCGCAACGCGAGATCGTCTGGTTCAATCGTCAGGCGGCGCGCTTGCTGGGACTGCGGCGTCCGGTGGATGTGGGCCTGCGGATCGACAATCTGATCCGCTCGCCGGAGTTCGTGCTCTACCTGCATGGCGATGATTTTGCGATGCCGCTGGTAATTCGGCCGCCGGTGCCGCTGGACCTGTACCTGGCTCTGCAGGTGGTGCCCTACGGCGGCGGCCAGTCATTGCTGCTGGTGCGCGATGTGACCCGCCAAATGCGCTTGGAAGCGATGCGCAAGGACTTCGTCGCCAACGCCTCGCACGAATTGCGTACCCCCTTGACCGTCATTTCCGGCTACCTGGACACGCTTGCCGATGATTCCTCCATCGATCCGGCTTGGTCCGGACCGATCCGCGATATGCGTGCTCAGGCGCAGCGTATGAACGCCATCATTGCCGATCTACTCGAGCTCTCGCGTTTGGAATCGACGGACGGCGAGGCGGCGCGCGATGCCATCGATGTGCCGAGCATGCTGGAGCGCCTGCACCGCGACGCGCTCGCCAGCGTCGACCGGCCGCGCCAGGTGATTCTGGATTTGGAGTCCGCGGACGGACTATTTGGTTCGGCGCATGAACTCGAGTCGGCCTTCACCAATCTATTGGTGAACGGCATGAAGTACACGCCGGCCGAGGGCACGGTGTGCATGCGCTGGTGGGCCGATGAGGAAGGAGCTTATTTTTCGGTGATCGACAGCGGCATCGGCATTCCGGCGGAACACATTCCGCGCCTGACCGAGCGCTTCTACCGGGTGGACGCGGGTAGATCCCGTGGACAGGGCGGATCGGGCTTAGGGCTCGCCATCGTCAAGCATGCCCTGCAGCGCCACGGCGGTTGGCTCGACGTGCAAAGCGCCGAAGGCAAGGGCAGCACCTTTACCTGCCATTTCCCCCAGGCACGGATATGGAAGCAGGACGTGCGCACGGCGCAGAGCGCTTGAGGCCACAAAAATCGGGCGCAATATTGTATTCTTGAGTGTTGTCAAGACTTGAGCATCTAAGGTAATTTTTATGGAAACGGCCGATCTCACCCATCATATTTCCCGACGCTTCAATGAGGATCTGGAGAAGGTTCGCAACCAGGTGTTGCAGATGGGCGGATTCGTGGAGCAGCAGCTGCACAAGGCCATTACCGCCCTGGTGGAAGGCGACAGCCGCCTCGGTGAATCGGTTGCCACCGATGACTACAAGGTCAACGGCATGGAGGTGTCGATCGACGAGGAGTGCAGCCGTATTCTGGCGATCCGCGCGCCGGCCGCCGGGGACTTGCGGGTCATTGTCGCCATCATCAAGACCATCACCGATCTCGAGCGCATAGGCGATGAGGGCGAGAAGATAGGCTACATCGCCTCGCGTCTCGCCACCATGGAGCGTCCGGCGGACAAGTACCGCGAAGTCAAGCATCTTGGCCGCCAAGTCGCGCAGATGGTGCACGATGCGCTCGATGCCTTCGCCCGCATGGACTCGCTGGCCGCGCTGAAGACCGCGCGCGAGGACAAAATGGTGGACGAGGAATACGAGTCCATTCACCGTCAATGCATCACCTTCATGATGGAGGATCCGCGCACCATTCGGCGCGCGCTTGAAATCATGTGGATCGTGCGCGCGCTGGAGCGGATTGGCGATCATGCGAAGAATATCTGCGAGTATGTGATCTACATGGTTCACGGCAAGGACATCCGCCACACCTCGCTCGAGGACGTCGCCAAACAAATCGATGCCGCGCACGCCGCGAGTTCGCGCAGCTGATGACTGCGCGGCGAGGCAATCTTGTGGGGTTCGCGGCCTGCGCAGCGTTGTTAGCCTACGCCTATTACGCTCAGTACGTGCTGCATTTAGAGCCCTGCCCGCTGTGCATTTTCCAACGGGTCGGAGTGTTTTCGATCGGCGTCGTGTTTCTGATCGCCGCGGCGCATGACCCGGTGAGCTGGGGCAGGCGGCTGTACGCATCGCTGCTGGCAGCGGCGGCGCTTGCCACCATCGGCGTGGCGCTGCGGCATCTGTACGTTCAGCACCTGCCGGAGGGCAGCGTCCCGGCCTGTGGAGCGTCTTTGGATTTCATGCTCAAGGTATTTTCCTTGAATGAGGTGCTGGTCAAAGTGCTGACCGGTTCTGGAGAATGCGCCAGGGTGACTTGGCAGTTTCTGGGGCTCGCAATGCCGGCGTGGGTGCTGCTCGCAGCGGTTGCACTCGGCGCCTACGGCGTGTGGAACAATTTACGGCGCCAGGTTCCGGTATTGCGTTTCTGATGGCCGGAACATTGCCGAAGCAGGGCACGCTGCAATTGACGCAGGAACTGATTGCGCGCGCATCGGTGAGTCCCACCGACGGCGGCTGCCAGGCGTTAATGATCGAAAGGCTCGAAGCGATAGGCTTTGCGGTCGAAAACCTGCGATTCGGACCGGTGGATAATTTCTGGGCGAAGCGCGGCCGTGGCGGGCCGGTGTTTTGCTTCGCCGGACATACCGATGTGGTGCCTTCGGGACCCGTGGACGAATGGCACAGCGATCCCTTCCAGCCGGTCATCAAGGACGGCGTTCTGTACGGACGCGGTGCGGCCGACATGAAAAGCGGTC
>JANYIY010000183.1 GCA_025358615.1 Gammaproteobacteria bacterium
CTCGCGGGTGCACAACCCGGCCGCACAACGCATCAGGTGCATGTAGGACCGGGTCTTCAATTCGATCGGCCGATAAGGTGTTTCGATCAACTCGCGGACTAGCGCGCTGTCGGCCGAAGTGTTGTGACAGCCATTGCACAACATCATCCTGGCGCTCTGCGCAGCAGTCTGGTTTGGGATATCAGCGCTGCTGCTGGGCACGGTGTTTCACATTCCTGCGCCGGACGTCGGTGAAACCCTGTACCGGGGATTTCTCGACGCCACCAACCGCTCGCAAGTGCTGGCCTATATCGTCATTGGCGGTGTGCTGGCCACCGGCGTGTTCGCGGTATCGGTCGTGGCCATTCCACTCATCATCGACCGACATGCCACCGCCGGCCAGGCTATGCGCGCCAGCGTCAACGCGGTGCTTCACAACATCCCCGCCATGCTCCTTTGGAGCGCCTTGATCCTGCTGTTGACCATCATCGGTTATGCGCCGCTGCTGCTCGGCTTGACCCTCATTGCGCCGCTACTGGGTCACGCCACATGGCATGCGTACAAGGGGATGATTCGATGAACATGCCGGATTTGGCTGCAGCGCTTCGCAGCGATGGGTTCGCCGTCGTGCGCGGTTTCCTGTCGCGCGAGGAAATTGCGGAAGTCAGCGCGGAAGCGGATCGCATGTACCAGGAAGGCCTGCGCCACCATGCGACCTTTCGCGACAAGAACCTGCTGTTTGAGGTGCTGAACGACCCGCAGGCTAAACGACGCGTGGTATTGCAGGCGCACTGGACCGCATGGTTGAGTCCGCTGCTGGAGCAAATGCGCCGCAGCCCTAAGTACCTCGCCGTACTCGAGCCCTTCTTGGGGAAGGATATCAAGCAGATTTCGCATCAAATCCATTGGAAGCCGCCCGGCGCCAAATATACTTCCTATCGATTTCACCAGGACGCCCGCTTCCGGCAGGGCACTATCAAAGACTTCGATTATCTGCAGAGCACCGTGACGACAGGCCTTGCCATCGATCGGCAAACCATCGAGAACGGTGCGTTGCGCGTCATGCCCGGAAGCCATCGGCTGGGCTACTTGGGACTCTCGGATGACGGACCCATCATGGTCGGTCAGACGCAGGACGAGGAACTGCGGCGCGCCGGCCTCGATCCGTCCAATATCCGCACGTGCGAAATGGAGCCCGGTGATCTCTTGCTGTGGACTTTATTCACCGTGCACGGTTCGGCGCCCAACGTCAGCGACTACGATCGGCGTTTCATGATCAACAGTTACGTGCGGGCGAGCGACAGCGAACGCGGCGAGTGGGCTTTTCGTGGCGGCGTTTCCACGGCGCTCGGCACCGAACCTGAAATATGCAAGTACGAGCAGCTGCGCGAGCGGCCCGGTCCATTCTACGTTGAGTCCGATTGGACCGAGGAGGCGGCCTTGAGCGCCTTGGCGATGCCCACCGAGGCCAGCCAGTAGTGCAGCGCGGCCCAGGCGAAGAAAAATAGCGTCACCAACATTCCACGCCTCGTGGCCTGTGCGAGGATTGAGCGGCACTGAAGTTTGACCCCGTCCCCGGCCGTCGCCGACGCCGTGCCGCCCGGGCAAGTGCCTTTGAACGTAGAGCCCACCGCGCCAGGCGCGAGCGCCACATCACCGCCCGCTGCGGCATTGAATTGCGCGGCAAAGCCGGTTTCCGCAAAGCGGTCGATGACCCAGCCCGTGAACAAAGGTCCGCCGCCCAACGCAAATACATTCAAGCAGATGTAGAGAAAAGCCGTGGCGGTGGCGCGTCGCCCTCTACCCACCACATTTTGCACCACGCCGAATGTGGGCCCGAGGGAAGCGTACTGGAAGAAGCCCGCCATCGACAACAGGCACGTTGCCGCCGGCCAGCGGGACTGCAGCAGCGCGAGCACATATAAGGGCACCGCGGCGGCGGCGCCCAGCGCCGGAACCAGTGCATACCACCGCGCATTGCCGGTCGCCAGTGCATCCGCAACGAATCCGCCGGCGACAATGCCGATGCCCACCGCCACTCCGGCGGACAGGCCGGCGATCACGCCGATCGTGGTGTAGTCCAGGCCAAAACCGCGGCTCAGGTAGGGCGGCAGGAAGGCGTAAAAGCCATACGCCGCAAATCCGCCGATGGTGATGCCGAGCACCATATGAAGCACCGGCCTGTCGGTCAGCAGGGCCCTGGCAACACTGCGAAGTTCTTGCACCTCGACGCGCAGCGAGAACGGCGGCACGGCCGTGCGGTCACGCGCCACGGCCGCGGACTCGGAGTAGCCGCGCGGCGGCTCGCGAACCAAGAGCTTAATCAATACTGCGATACCGACTCCCGGTAGGCCCACCAGGGCACACGCCGCGCGCCACCCCCAGTGCTGCGCCACGTACCCGCCGGCCAACGCCGCCAACACATAGCCCAGCGAAATGCCGCAGGTATAAACCGACAACGCCGAGGTGCGCCGCGACGGCTCGAAATAATCCGAAATCAAGGAGTGCGCGGGTGGCGAGCAACCGGCTTCCGCAAAGCCCACGCCCGCTCGCATCAGCAGGAGTTGCGGGAAGCTCGCGGCAGCGCCGCACAGCGCGCTCAGGCTCGACCAGACGATGAGCGCCGCGGTGATGATATTGACCCTGTTCACCCGCTCGGCGAGACGCGCAATCGGAATTCCACCGCAGGCATATAACAATGCAAAGGCGGTGCCACCGAGCAATCCCAATTCCGTGTCGGTCAGCTTAAGATCAAGCTTGATGGACTGGCCGATAATCGAGATGAGGGTCCGGTCCATGGCGTTGAAGGTATAGGCCGTCATGAGCAGCAATACAACGACGCGTTTATAGGCCGCGCTATACACAGGAGATTCGGACGCCATGACGCCATTCTGGCCTATGTAGGCCATCCGCCGACAGACTTCGGCAAACCGAAGAGAGGATACTGCCCGCTTCACCCTCCCCGAGGTATGACATGAACCAACCCACCACCGGTACCCGCGACGACGACGACGATCGCGACGACGAGCATGCAGGCGAGAACGAAGCCCGCATTCGTGAAATCGACGAGAACACCGAGACTCCCGAGGAGCTCGAGATTGATGACGAGGACGAACTACCCCATCCCGAGGACGATGCGAACGAAGTTTAGTGTCCGGACGTTACAGCTGCGTAGCGTCGGCGTAAATGCGAATGTCGAAGACCTTACTGAACGTAGGCGAGGAGGATAGGTGTATTCCTGGACACTGATCACCGGCACTTCGCCCGCTCCGCGCCGGATAAATTCGCCGACTGGACCCACGAATTCGACGACGGCATCGGTGGCTGCCCACGGCTGCGGGAAAGCGCTGCGACCTTCGAGTGCACGACCTATTCGCGGCATCAAGAAGGCGATCACACCATTCTTGAAATGAGACTCGCTACGCTCGGGCAATCCTCTATTTGTTCATTTCAGTTCGCAAAGCATTGAGGCCTTGCACAAAGATTCGCACATCGACATCGCAGGCGACGAACTGATAGCCCCAGTCGAGATAGCGCCTGGCGTCGGGAATTGACGTAGCGAGAATGCCCGCTGCCTTCCCGGCGGCCCGTATGGGTCCGACTCCCGACTTGATAGCAGCCTGGACGTTGGCATGTCCGGGGTTTCCGAGATGTCCCATGGAAGCCGACAGGTCCGAGGGCCCGATAAAGACACCGTCTATGCCTGACACGCCCGCGATCTGCTCGACCCGCCCGAGCGCCTCTGCGGTCTCTACCTGCACCAGTACGCAGATCTGCTCGGCCGCATCCTTCAAATAGTTACCGGTCCGCCCGAAATCGCTTGCGCGCGTCGTTCCTGAAACGCCGCGTCGTCCATCGGGCGGATAGCGACAGCTCTGCACGGCACGCTGCGCTTCCGCCGCGGTTTGCACGAAGGGCAGCAATACGGACTGAGCCCCGATATCCAAAATGCGCTTGATGAGCACCGGATCATTCCATGCGGGTCGAACGACGCACGCAGCGGGCCCGCTGGCGGCCGCTTGTAGCAGCGGTAACAGACTGGCGATTTCAACCGGCGAATGCTCCGAATCGAACAGAATCCAATCGAATCCGGATTTTCCTAATATCTCCGCGACGATAGGACTGCAAAAGGTGCTCCAGATACCGAGTTGCCGGCGGCCCTCGCGCAGTGCGGTCTTAAATGTGTTATGCGGCAACGGCACGGTGTCACACCATCTGTACGGCAACGCTGCCG
>JANYIY010000126.1 GCA_025358615.1 Gammaproteobacteria bacterium
GCCGCACCCAAGCTCGTTACGCGCGCCATGATCAAGACCATGAAGCCCGGCGCGGTGCTGGTCGACATCGCCATCGATCAAGGCGGTTGCTTCGAAACCAGCCGGCCCACCACCCATGCCGCACCGACCTATGTTCTCGACGGCGTGATCCACTACTGCGTCACCAACATGCCCGGCGCGGTGCCGCGCACCTCGACCTTTGCGCTGACCAATGCGACGCTGCCCTACGTCAGGGCGTTGGCCGATCTCGGCTGGCGCCAGGCCATTGCGAATGATGCGGGGTTGGCCCGCGGCCTCAATGTTCATGCGGGGCAGGTGACGCACGAGGCGGTGGCGAGCGCGCTCGGCTTGCCCTACCGCGCGTTTCACGCGGCCTGACACAGCCCGCAGCCTGCTGCACTCGGACCGCGCTGCACACGGCAGCGCCGTACTGCGTCCCGCAGTGTCCCGCAGTGTCCGCGGCGTAGCACCCTGAAGGTGCTACGCCTGCGAAGTTTGCCGGCCGCATATTGCTACTAAACGATCGATCAATTACTCTCCGCACACTTAAGCAGCCCATCAATCAAGGGATCCCCCATGGCGCGCAATCCGCGCTTTGACGTCTTGTTCGAACCGGTGCGTATCGGGCCCGTTACGGCGCCGAACCGTTTCTATCAAGTGCCGCACGCGAGCGGCATGACCAATTCCCTGCCGCAGGTGCGCGCCAGCTTCCGTGAGACCAAGGCGGAGGGCGGTTGGGGTGTGGTATGCACCGGCGCGGTGTCGATGCATCCCAGCTCGGATGACTCGCCTCTGCCGTTCGCCACCCTTTGGGATGACAAGGACATTCGCTCGCATGCCTTGATGACCGAAGCCGTGCACCGCCACGGATCATTGGCAGGGATCGAGTTGTGGCACGGCGGCGCCTGCACCATGAACCGCACCAGCCGCATCGCGCCGCTGTCGCCATCGGGCATGCCCTGGATGTCCACTCACCTGGGGTTCATGGGAAATCTCCGTCCCAAGGTCATGGACAACGCGGACATTCAGGATCTGCTGCGCTGGCAGGCGGCCGGTGCGCGGCGCGCCATGCAGGCGGGCTTTGACATCGTCTACGTCTACGCCGGCATGGGCTACCTGCCCTACGAATTCCTGCTGCCCGAGTACAACCATCGCACCGACGCCTATGGCGGGTCGATCGAGAATCGCGTGCGTTTCGTGCGTGAATTGCTGGAAGTGACCCGCGACGCTGTCGGCGATAAATGCGCGGTGGCGCTGCGTATCAGCATGGAGGAGTTGCGCGGCAGGCCCGGCAAGCACGCCGCTTCCGAGGCACACGAGGTGGTGACGCTGCTCGCCGATATCCCGGATCTGTGGGACGTCAAAATGGATTCCAGCCCGACCGATTGCGCGCCCTCGCGCTTTTCCCCCGAAGGCAGCCACGAACCCGTCATCAATTTCGTGAAGCAGCTGACCAAGCGGCCGGTGGTGGGCGTCGGACGATTCACCTCACCGGATGTAATGGTGTCGCAGGTGCGCCGCGGCATCCTGGATTTGATCGGCGGCGCGCGACCCTCCATCGCGGATCCATTCCTGCCCAAAAAGATCGATGAAGGCCGTGAGCACGAGATCCGGGAATGCATCGGCTGCAACATCTGCATATCCAGCTGGCATGACGGCGTACCGGTGCGCTGCACGCAGAATCCCACCGCCGGCGAAGAGTGGCGCCGCGATTGGCATCCCGAGCGCTTTGTCGCGCCTGCCAGCGACTCCAACATCTTGATCGTCGGTGGCGGGCCCGCGGGCCTCGAGTGCGCCACCACGCTTGCCCGGCGCGGCTACTCCGTGACCATCGCGGATTCGGCAAGCGAGTTCGGCGGCCGCCTGCGCTTTGAAACCGAGCTGCCGGGCCTCAAGACCTGGAATCGTGTCGCCGATTGGCGCTTGGGTCAGCTGCGCGAAAGGCCCAACGTCAACATGTACCCCGGAAGCGCGCTCGGCGTGGAAGATATTTTGGGATTGGAGCACCGCCACGTTGTCATCGCGACCGGCGCGCGCTGGACCAAGATGCTGTTCTCGACTCTGGAATGTCCCGTCGGCGAACTCGATGGGCCTGGAATCTATACGCCCGATGACCTCGCCGCCGGCATAGTCCCGCAAGGCCCCATCGTCGTGTTCGATTTCGATAATTACTATATGGGCGGCGCCGTTGCCGAGCAGCTGGCGAACACCGTGGGCCATGTGACCTATGTGACCCCGGCGGGCAATGCCTCCGCATGGACCTTCATGACGAACGAGCTGCCGCTGGTGCATCGGGCGCTCGTCAAAGCGAACGTGCCGATTCACACGCTGCGACGAGTCACCGGCTTCGACGGTGAGGCCGTCACCATCGCGGATGTGTACAGCGGCACCGAACAGCGCCTTGCCTGCCGCTCACTGGTCATGGTCGGAGTACGGCTGCCGCGCGATGAGCTGTATCAATCGCTCATCGCCAAGGGCGCGGCTCTGAATGACGCCGGCATCGCCTCGGTCACACGCATCGGCGATGCGCTCGCACCCGGAGCGATCGTGCATGCCGTTCACAGTGGACATCGCTACGCGCGCGAGTTCGATGCGCCCTTGAGCGTAGCGCCGTACACCCGGGATTTTCCGGTATGAGCGCCGCGACCTTAGAAAAAACTTTGCCCTCCAGCTGGTATCGCAGCAGCGAGGTGTTTCGCACTGAGAAAGACCGCATATTTTGCCGCGAGTGGATTGCGGCCTGCCGCGAGGAAGACTTGCCGAATCCCGGCGATTACCTGGTACTGGACGTGCTCGGCGAGAGCATCCTGGTGGTGCGCAATCGCGAGGGCGAACTGCGGGCGTTTTATAATGTCTGCCGGCATCGCGGCTCGCGTCTGTGCCGAACTGCGGCCGAGACCGAGGCGCTGCAGGTGGCGCTGCCCGGCGGAATCACCGGTGGACGGCTCATCGTATGCCCCTACCATCAGTGGTCCTACGACTTCAACGGCGCATTGGTGGCCGCACCGCACTTGAGCGCTGCCACGGGATTCAAGAAGCAGGACTTTCATCTCTATCCAGTCGGGGCCGACAGTTGGGGCGGATTCGTGTTCTTGAATCTGACGCCGGCGGAGGCCAAGCCGCTGGCCGAGCAATTGGAGGGCATTCCGCAGCGTTTGCAGCGCTACCCACTGCGCGATCTGCGCATCGGGGCGACCATTCGCTACGAAGTCGCCGCCAATTGGAAGATCATTTGCGAGAACTACAATGAGTGCTACCACTGCGCCGGCGTACACCCGGAATTGTGCGCGGTGGTGCCCTCGTTTCGCGAGGCGGGCGGCGGGAATCTGGATTGGAGCCGTGGGATTCCGCACCGCGACGGTGCCTATACATTCACGCACAGCGGCACCACCCTGCGGCGCGCTTTTCCCGGTCTCGATGCAGATGAGCAGGTGCGCCACAAAGGCGAGCTGGTCTACCCCAATCTGTTCTTGAGCGTGGCCTGCGATCACGTGGCGGCGTTCATCCTGCAGCCGCGCGGCGCCGAACGCACCGATATCACCTGCCATTTTCTGTTCGAGACCCATGAGCTGGACAAGCCCGGCTTCGACCCGTCCGACGCCGTGGACTTTTGGGATCTGGTAAATCGACAAGATTGGGCGGTGTGCGCGGGAGTGCAGAGCGGGATAGCGTCGCGCGTGCACGTTCATGGCTACTACGCGCCCATGGAAGATTGGAATCTGGACATCAGGCGCTATGTGACTGCGAGGATCGGCGGCTTCGTCGGCGAACAGCCATCGTAAGCGCCGCTCAAGCTACGATGAGGCCAAGGACCGCGGTCATTGGACTGCGCTTCGGTATAATCCGAAAGAAAGGAAGCAAATGACAACCAAGCGGCATATACCGAAATTTCACCGTGCAACTCCGGCGGTGCGCCGCGAAGCGTTGGTCGACGCGACCTTGAGATGCCTTAAGGAGTTTGGCCACGAAGGCGTGTCCGTGCGCCGCATCAGCGCGGCCGCCGGCGTATCCATCGGCTTGATCAACCATCATTTTCCCAGCAAGTCGGGCCTCATCGCGGAAACCTACGAGACCCTGGCCCTATCCTTGCTGGAATCGATTCGCCATCAGGCGGAGAACAAGGCGGTCGCGCCGCGGGACCGCTTGAGCAATTTTTTCCGCGCTTCGTTCACTCCGGAACTCCTCGACCCGCAATTGTTCAATGTATGGCTGGTGTTCTGGAGCATGGTGGCGCACTCGGCGGAAATCCGCGCCGTACACTTCAGCACCTACGGCAAGTACCGCTCCGTGCTGGAGTCGTTGCTGGGCCAGCTGGTTGAATCGGGCGCGGCTCCGCCGTTCAAGCTGCGCCCGGCCGCGATTGCGCTGTCCGCACTGCTCGACGGGTTCTGGGTCGAATTGAGCCTCAGCCCGACCGTGTTCAAGCCCCGCGAAGCCATCGCCTTGTGCGAGGATTGGGTCAACGCCCTATGTAGCGGCGGTTTTCCGCGGCTGTTGGGCAGCTCCCGGGTCAAGAAAACCGAGGCCACGCCGTAGGGCGAATTCGTGACGCCCGTCCCAGCGCTACCCAGGAACCTGTCGGCAGGCTGCTAGTGGCGGAACTCCGCCCTTGTTATACTACCGTTCAACAAGATTCGAGAAGGCTCGTGACCATGGAAGCAAAGCGCTCACTGAATAACGACCTGGCGGTCGACATTCCCGCTGACCTGGCGGGATTCAGTCTTCCCGGCTGGATCTATCAGGATGCCGATTTCCTGGAGGTCGAGAAGGAACGCGTCTTTGCCACGTCCTGGCAGATCATGTGCCACCTCAACGACATACCCGATGCCGGCGACTACCACACTCTGGATTTCCTGGGCGAACCCTTGGTTGCGGTGCGCGGCCAAGGCCAAAGTGTGAAGGCGTTTTTCAATGTCTGCCGGCATCGCGCAGCGCGGCTGCTGGACGGCGGTTCCGGACATTGTCAGGGAAGAATCGTGTGCCCCTATCACGCGTGGACCTACGATCTCAACGGACGGCTCACCGCCGTGCCGCACCGCAAGGAGTTCGTGGATTTCTCCCTCGATCAGTACGGGCTGAAGCCGGTCGAGACCGAGGTCTACAAGGGATTCGTGTTCGTGCGCCTGAAGCCGGGCTTGCCCAGCGTCGCCGACATGCTGAAGCCCTATGAAGCCGAGTGGGTGGCGTATCGCCTCGAGGAGCTGCGGCCGCTGGGCCGCGTCACCTTGCGCACACGCCATGTGAATTGGAAGAACGTGACCGACAACTATTCCGACGCCATGCATATCACGGTGGCGCACCCGGGCCTGACGCGTTTGTTCGGCCAAAGCTACGGCGTGGAGGCGCAACCCTGGGTGGACAAGATGTGGGGTTACTTGCGCGATGTTCCTTCGTCGCAGTTGTCGGAGCGTATGTATCAGTCGGTGCTGCCCAAATCCGCGCACTTGCCGGATGAGCGGCAGCGGCTATGGACCTATTTCAAGCTGTGGCCGAATGTGGCCTTCGATGTTTATCCGGATCAGATCGATTTCATGCAAATGATCCCGATCTCGCCGACCGAAACCTTGATCCGGGAGATTGCCTACGCGCACCCCGATGAGCGGCGCGAAATGCGCGCTGCGCGCTACCTCAACTGGCGCATCAATCGGCACGTCAGCCTCGAGGACAAGAGCCTGATCGAACGCGTCCAGACCGGCATGGGATCGCGCAGCTACACACCGGGCCCGCTCGGACGCACCGAGGTCAGCTTGCGCAGTTTCGCGCACCGCCTGCGCGAACTGATTCCTGAGAGCCGGCTCGAGCGGCCCCCGAGCGCCGGTTGGCATGTACGCAACGATATGGGAAAGAATCATGGCTGATGCGAATACGCGCGATGTCGTCATCATCGGCGGCGGACACAATGGATTGGTCTGCGCCGCCTATCTGGCGGCGGCAGGCCTCAAGGTAACCGTGCTGGAAAGGCGCGGCGTCGTCGGCGGCGCCGCGGTGACCGAGGAATTCCATCCGGGATTTCGCAACTCCGTGGCGGCCTACACCGTGTCATTGCTCAACCCCAAGGTCATCCGCGATTTGGATCTGCCGCGGCACGGGTTGCGCGTCGTCGAACGCGGGCTGGCCAACTTCCTGCCGCTGGACGACACCCAGTACCTGAAAGTCGGCGGCGGTAAGACCGAACAGGAAGTCGCGAAGTTTTCGGCACGCGATGCGAGCCGGCTGGCGGACTACAGCCAGCGACTCGACGTGATTGCCGACGTACTGCGCGACATGGTGCTCGAGACCCCGCCGAATGTCACCGCCGGCAGCTGGCTGCAGGCAATACCCGAATTGCTGCGCAGTGCGCGGATGGGAAAGCGCGTCGCCAAACTCGACATGCGCATGCGCCGCGAGCTGCTCGATCTGTTCGTCAAATCCGCCGGCGATTACCTGGACGCCTGGTTCGAAAGCGCGCCCATCAAGGCGGCGTATGGTTTCGACGGCATCGTCGGCAACTACGCCAGTCCCTATGCGGCAGGCTCGGGGTACGTGCTGCTGCATCATGTGTTCGGCGAGGTCAATGGCAAGAAGGGCGCCTGGGGCCATGCCATCGGTGGCATGGGCGCCATCAGCCAGGCGATGGCCAAGGCGGCGCTCGAACGCGGCGTGGAGATTCGTACATCAAGCCCGGTCCGCGAAGTGCTGGTCGAAGCCGGCCGTGCCGTAGGCGTGGTCACCGAGAAGGGCGAAACGATTCGGGCGCGCAGCGTCGTATCGAATTTGAACCCGAAGCTGCTGTACGGCTCGCTCATCGATCAGGCGGCTCTGCCGCAGGATTTTCGCGAGCGTATCAGTCACTGGCGCTGTGGCTCCGGCACATTCCGCATGAACGTCGCGCTCTCGGAGCTGCCGGATTTCACGGTACTGCCCGGCCGCTCGCTCGCCGAGCACCACACTTCCGGCATCATCATGGCACCGAGCCTGGCCTACATGGACCAAGCGTACCTCGACGCCAAGGCCGGCGGCTGGTCGAAGCGCCCCATCGTCGAGATGCTGATTCCCTCGACTCTGGATGACAGCTTGGCACCCCCGGGACAGCACGTAGCCAGCCTGTTCTGTCAGCACGTCGCTCCGGAACTGCCCAATGGGGCGTCTTGGGACGATCACCGCGACCAAGTTGCGGATGTGATGATCGATCTCGTGAACAGTCATGCACCGAATTTCAAAGCCTCGGTACTTGGTCGGCAAATCATGAGTCCTCTCGACCTAGAGCGCACGTTCGGCCTGACCGGCGGCGACATTTTTCACGGCGCCCTGAGCTTGGACCAGATGTTCTCGGCACGGCCGATGCTGGGGCATGGCGACTATCGCGGCCCGCTGCACGGGTTGTACATGTGCGGCTCGGGCACGCATCCCGGCGGCGGCGTGACCGGCGCGCCGGGGCACAACTCCGCGCGCGAAATCATCGCCGATTTCCGGCGCGGACGATTGAAACAAGCCTAGGCGGCTATTTCTTCGCCGGGTCGGGGTAGTGGAAGGGATCGGTGAGCCGCGGTTGGGTGGGCAGGACTTTGCGCGGCAGGGCTTTGTCGATGTTCGCCGCATCCAAGAGAACGGCAGCCAGCACCACCGCCGCCTGGCGTAGATCTTCCGGCCGCAAGTGATCGAAGGTGTCGAGATCGCTGTGATGCACCCGCGACTCGTAATCAAGCGGATCTTGAATGAATTGGAATGCGGGCAGGCCGAGGCGGCTGAAGAACACGTGGTCGGTGGCATCCGTAGGCTCGGCAACCACTGCCGACGCGCCCAGGCTGGCAAATGGCGCCAGCCATTCCCGAAACAGCGAAACTACCGCGAAATTGCCCTCGGTGTAGATGCCGCGGATCTTGCCGGAGCCGTTGTCGATATTGAAATAGGCATCCAACTGGGAAAATCCGCTCAAGGTCTGCACCGGATAAGTATCCAAGGAAAAATACGGGGGCAGATCCGCGAGCGAAGGATCGGTGCTCGTCGGGCGCCGCGCTAGATACTTTTCTACATAGGCACTCGAGCCCGACAGGCCCTGCTCCTCGCCCGCCCAAAGCGCAAATCGAATGGTGCGCCGTGGGTGCGCACCAATGCCGGCAAGAATGCGCGCCGCTTCCATCACCACCGCGCTGCCGGCACCGTTGTCGGCGGCACCGTCGGCCGCCACCCAGCTATCCAAATGAGCGCCCGCCATGACATAACCCGCCGCCGGGTCGCTGCCCGGAAGGTCGGCAAGAATATTGTAGGCATTGTGGTCGGCGTCCTCGAAGTGAACCCGGCTCTCGAACTCGAGCTTGACGTCGGTGAGCTTGGCAAGGCGTGCCAGACGCCGGTAGTCCTCTGCGCCGATTTCCAGGCCGGGAAGCTTGGGCGTTTTTCCGACTCGATAGCCGTAGCCCTCGCCGTGCACCACCCGTCCGTCGCGGCGCGACATCTGTATCCAGGCAACCGCGCCTTCTTCCGCCAGGAACGTGTCCAACTTGGTTCGAAAGCGAAACCGATCGATGCGTTTCTGCCGGGCTTCAGGATCAAAAGTCGGCTCCTGATACTTGTCCAATTTGGCGATGTCCGCATCGTTCAGCCGTTGGAACGGAGCTTCGATGTCGTCCTTCGCCGGACCGGGCCAGGTCACCAGCACGATCTGCCCCTTAAGCTTGCCCTTCCACTCCGCAAAATCCTTGTCGGTAATCATGGGCGCAACGATCACCGAGCCGCTGATCGCGCCGTTGGTCGCAGGCGTCCAGGCAATGGGAATACCGCGCAGCTCCAGCGCTCGGGGCGCGGTCATTCGCACATGTGAAGACTCAATCCACCAGCCGCGGCCAAAGTCGAAGCCGTCCGCCCTGACGTCCTTGAGCCCCCAAGCCTTGAATTGTTCGGACGCCCAGCGCTCCGCCCGGCGCATGGCCGGAGAATTGGTCAATCGTCCGCCGATTTGATCAGCGAGGTAGGCGGCGATGTCGACGACCTCGCCATGATTGAACGCCGCATCGGCGATGCGATTGACGGTAACCGGCTCAGCCGGCGGGGCGGCCGCGAACGACGGCAGCCACGGCAACACACACGCGCACACGCCAACTAGCAGGTTTCGCACCGACATCCCCTTAGGCCATTGTGTACCAATCCTAGCAAGCCGCGTCGGGCGCTTCCATTCGCATGACCGACAGGGGCTTACCGCAGGGATGCCGGGCGGCGGCTAGACTTCGATTCCCTGTCCTTTGAGATACTCATCGTAAGTGCCGCGGAAGTCGGTGATGCCGCCGCCGGCGCGCAGCTCGATGATGCGGGTGGCAAGACCGCCCACAAACTCGCGATCGTGAGACACGAAAATAAGCGTGCCGGGATAGTGTTCCAGGCCGATCTGCAGCGACTCGATGGTTTCCATGTCCATGTGATTGGTCGGCTCATCCATCAACAGCACATTGGGCTTGGTCAGCATCAGCTTGCCGTAAATCATGCGGCCCTTCTCGCCGCCGGACAGCACCTTCACGGACTTCTTGGTTTCCTCGCCTGAAAACAGCAGTCGTCCCAAGGTGGCACGCACGATCTGATCGTCGTCGGCCTTGCCCGTGTACTGCGACATCCAGGAGAACAGGTCGGTCTTGTCGTCGAACTCGGCCTGAGGATCCTGCGGCATGTAGCCTGCTTGAGCATTCTCGACCCACACGATGCGGCCCGCCGTCGGACGCAATTCGCCTGCGAGCAGTCGCATCAGGGTGGTCTTGCCGGCGCCGTTCGGCCCGATGATGGCGACACGCTCGCCGCCCTCGATATTCACGGTCACGTTGTCGAGTACTTTCTCAACCGAACCCGGATAGCTGAACGAGAGCTTCTCCACCGAGACCGCCGAGCGATACAGTTTCTTGCCCTGCTCGAAGCGGATGTACGGGTTCTGGCGCGATGAGGGCCGGATTTCCTCGATCTTGATTTTTTCCAACTGCTTCTTGCGCGACGTGGCCTGCCGCGCCTTGGACGCATTTGCGGAAAATCGCCGTACGAATTCCTGCAGATCGGAGATTCTATCCTTGGCTTTGGCATTCGCGGCTTCGACGCGCGCCCGCGCCTGCACCGAGGCCAGCATGAAGTCGTCGTAATTACCGGGATAAACCTTGAGCTGCTGAAAATCCAGATCCGCGACGTGAGTGCATACCTGGTTCAAGAAATGCCGATCGTGGCTGATGATCACCATGGTGGCGTCATAGTTGTTGAGCGCGCTTTCCAGCCAGCGGATGGAATTGATGTCGAGGTTGTTGGTGGGCTCGTCCAACAGCAGCACATCCGGCCGCGAGAACAACGCCTGCGCCAGCAGCACGCGCAGCTTGAGTCCGGGAGGAACTTCGCGCATCGGACCGTTGTGCCGTGATTCGTGAATGCCGGCATCCGTGAGAATACTGCCTGCCCGAGCCTCGGCGTCGTAGCCGCCGTACTCGGCAAACACGCCCTCGAGCTCGGCGGCCTTCATGTAGTCCGCGTCGGTGGCGTTGGGGTCGGCATAGATGCGGTCGCGCTCGTTCATCGCGGCCCACAGCTCGGTATGTCCGCGCATGACCACGTCGAGCACGCGATCGTCTTCGTAGCCGAACTGGTTTTGGTTCAACTTGCCCAGGCGCATGCCGGCCTGCAGCATGACATCGCCGGCGCTCGGATCTAGATCGCCGCCCAGCACCTTCATCAGCGTGGATTTACCGGAGCCGTTCGCGCCGATGAGGCCGTAGCGATTGCCGTCCGAGAACTTGACGGTGACCTGCTCGAAGAGCGGTTTGGCGCCGAACTGAACGGCAACGTTGGAGGTGGAAAGCATGTTTGTCCAATCAACTGAAAATTACGGCTTTGGGCCGCGCTTGCACTGCGTACAGGGGTACTCGGATGGAGTCGCGTCGACAGGCGAAGGCCCCCCCAATCCGGCGCGCATATTCTAACCGAGCTCTGGGCCCCAAGTCTGGGTTTTCGTGTGCCGGCGCCCGAGTTGGTCCTACACGGTGCGCAGGAACTCGAGCAGCTGCTTGAAGTAGGCCTTCATAGGTCCTACTTCTTGCTGCGTGGCTTGCGGCGCGCGGCCTTCACCGCTGCGCGCCGGACCTTGGGCTGCGCCGCTTTGCGCTTCGATTTTTTGGCGCGTGTCGCGCGCTTCACGGGCTTGATTCGCTTGGCCAGGGCTTTAGGGTGTTCGATCGCCGCCTTGGCTCGTTTCACCGGTTTCGCCCGCGCCCGCGCTGCGGTCTTCTTCGGCTTCGCGCGGGGTGCCGGCGCCCCGCGCAGCTGCTCCAGGATTCCCGGATTCTCGAGTGTCGACAAGTCCTGGGTGATTTCCTCACCGCGGGCAATCGAGCGCAGCAGGCGGCGCATGATTTTCCCCGACCGGGTCTTGGGCAGATTATCGGTGAGGCGAATCTCGTCGGGCTTGGCGATGGGGCTGAGTTGCTCGCCAACCCAGGAGCGCAGTTCCTCGATCAGCGCGGTCGCGGCCGGTCCGTCGGAACGCGGCACATTGAGCACTACGTAGGCGAATACCGACTCGCCTTTGATGTCATGCGCCTTGCTGACCACAGCGGCTTCCGCGACCTTGGGGTGTGCCACCAATGCAGACTCGATTTCCATGGTGCCAAGCCGGTGCCCGGCGACATTCAACACATCGTCGATGCGGCCCATGATCCAGTAATAGCCGTCCTTGTCGCGACGCGCCGAGTCGCCGGCCACGTAGTAGCGATTCTGGAATTTCTCCCAATAGGTCGTAAGGTACCGCTCGTTGTCGCCCCAAATCGTGCGCAACATCGAGGGCCAGGGCCGCTTGATCACGAGATAGCCGCCGCCGTCCGGGGTTTTGACCGGTCGCCCCTCGTCATCGACGATATCGGCGAAAATTCCGGGTAGCGGTCTGGCGCAGGAACCTGGTTTCGCCGGTGTCACACTCGGAATCGGCGTCATCATGGTTGCGCCGGTTTCGGTCTGCCACCAGGTATCGACGATGGGGCATCGCCCACCTCCGATCACCTTGTGATACCACATCCAGGCTTCCGGATTGATCGGCTCCCCGACGCTGCCCAACAGCCGTAATTTGCGCAGGTTGTACTTGGCGGGAATGGCATCGCCCAATTTCATAAGCGCGCGGATCGCGGTGGGTGCCGTATACAGAATGCTGACGGCGTGTGCCTCGCATATTTTCCAAAAGCGCCCGCCATCGGGAAAGGTCGGTGAGCCTTAATACATCAGCACCGTGGCACCCGCCGCCAGCGGCCCATAGACCACGTAGGTATGCCCGGTCACCCAGCCGACATCGGCCGTACACCAGAACACATCGTCGTCTTTCAGATCGAACACCCAGCGCGTGGTCATCTTGGCATTCAGCAGGTAGCCGCCGCTGGCATGCTGGATGCCCTTCGGCCTGCCGGTCGATCCGGACGTGTACAGCAGAAATAATGGATGCTCTGCGTCCACCCATTCGGGTTCGCAAGTCGTGCTGCGGCCGGACACCGCGTCATGCCACCATAAATCTCGGCCGGCTCGCATGTCGCAGCCGCCGCCCGTGCGTCGGTAGACAATGACGTTTTGCACCGACTTACAGCCGTCGGACAGCGCCTTGTCGACGGCGCGCTTGAGCTCGACGATGTGTCCGCCGCGCCAGCCGCCATCGGCGGTAATCACCAGCTTGGCGCCGGCGTCTTCAATACGATCCTTGACCGCGTTGGCCGAAAAGCCGCCGAATACCACCGAGTGCACGGCGCCGATACGCGCGCACGCCTGCATGGCGATGATCGCCTCCGGGATCAGCGGCAGGTAAATGACGACACGGTCGCCGCGGCCCACCCCCAGATCCTTCAGCGCATTGGCAAACCGGCACACCTCGCCATGCAGTTCGGCGTAGGTGAGCTTGCGCACATCGCCCGGCTCGCCCTCGAACAGGATGGCGACCTTGTCGCCGCGCTCGCGCAAATGCACGTCCAGGCAATTGTGCGACACGTTTAGATGACCGTCTGCGAACCATCGGTAGTTGGGTGCCTGCGTATCGTCCAAAGCTACCGTGAAGGGCGTCTGCCAGTCGATTTCGGCTCGCGCCAGGTCGGCCCAG
>JANYIY010000191.1 GCA_025358615.1 Gammaproteobacteria bacterium
GAAGGGATCGCGGGCAGCCCCTCCTATATGTCTCCGGAGCAGGTGCAGTCGATCGAGCTCACTAATCGCTCGGACCTGTACTCGCTCGGCGCGGTGATGTACGAGCTGCTGACCGGAACCCGGCCGTTTCGGGCCGGTAACCTGCAAAAGCTGCTGCATCAGATCGTGTTTGCGACACCGCCGCCCATTCACACCCTGCGCCCCGAGATTCCCGAAGAGCTCGAGAACGTCACTGCGATGGCGTTGCAGAAGGATCCGGAAAAACGTTACAAGACGGGCTTGGACTTTGCGGCAGAATTGACCCGCGTGCACCAAAAATTGCGCGCGCAATACAATCGTATCGACCAGCAGGAGCAGTTCAGCCTGCTGCGCAAGCTGAAGTTCTTCCACGAATTCTCGCACGGGGAGATTTGGGAGGTGCTGCGGGCCAGCAGCTGGCAGGACTATGCCGACGCCGAAGAAATCGTCAAAGAAGGCGAAATGGACGACCGTTTCTACATCATCGTGCAGGGGCGAGTGAGCGTGCAGCGGCTCGGTCGCGCGCTGGGATATCTAGAGGTCGGAGATTGTTTCGGCGAAACCAGCTATGTACGCGGCGCGAAGCGCACAGCCACCATCAACGCATCGGGGCCCGTGACCGTGATGAAAGTCAGCTCCACGCTGCTCGAGCAGGTGTCGGCGGAGTGTCAGCTACGCTTCAATCAGGTGTTCCTGCGCAATATGATCGGGCGACTGCAGAGTGCCGAGAGGGGAACTCCCAGCTAGGCCGCCGCCTCTTTCTCGAATTCGATCATGGCGTACGCCGAGTGATTGTGAATCGACTCGAAGTTCTCCGCTTCGACCACATAGGCGCGCACGCGCTTGTCCTTGTTGAGGGCCATGGCCACATCCCGCACCGTATCTTCGACGAATTTGGGATTGTCGTAGGCGCGCTCGGTCACGTACTTCTCGTCGGGGCGCTTCAAGATCCCGTAGACCTCGCAGGAGGCCTCGCGCTCGGCGATATCGATCAGTTCCTCCAGCCACATGTGCTCGACCAGTTTCGCCGTCAAGGTGATGTGCGCACGCTGATTGTGCGCTCCGTAGTCGGAAATTTTCTTCGAGCAGGGGCATAGGCTGGTGGTCGGAACCACGACCTTAAGCCAGACGTCGGTCTTGCCGTCGCGATGTTCGCCGAAAATGGTCGCCTGGTAATTCATCAAGCTCTCGACGCCTGTGACCGGCGCCTTTTTCATGACGAAGTAGGGGAAAGTCATTTCGATGTGTCCGGCGCTGGCGTCCAAGTGCTCGGTCATTTCCTTGAGCATTTTGCCGAAGGAATCGACTGATATCTCACGCTCGTGGCGGTGCAGGATCTCCACGAACCGCGACATATGCGTGCCCTTGAAGTTGTGCGGCAAATTCACATACATGTTGAAATTCGCGACCGTGTGCTGCTCGCCGCGCGCGCGATCTTTCACCTTGACCGGGTGGTAGATGTCCTTGATGCCGACCTTGTTGATCGGTATTTGCCGGGTGTCGGCGTGGCCCTGAACATCCTCCACGGACTGCACTTTGGGCATTTTGACGGGGACGGCTACGTGCATTTGAATGTTCCTGCTGGGGCGATCAGGCCTAGATGGAGCCAAAACCGCGAATTCCAATAATTTTAGACGATTCGGGGAAGCTTGGGCTGAAAGTCAGGGCGTGGCGGCAACCAACAGGCGGCGCAGGCGCGCGAGGAGGCCAATTGGGGGGCCGGTAACGCCTAAACCCGGCGATCCACGACGTAGGCGGCGAGCCACGCCAGGATCTGCGCCCGCCCGCCGAAGGGCGCAAGCCGGTCGCAGGCGCGGCGCTGTAATTCGCGTGCGCGAAGCTTGGCCGCTTCGAGTCCAAGAACGCTGGGATAGGTCGGTTTGGCCCTGGCGGCATCGGCGCCGATGGTCTTGCCGAGATCCTCCGTGTTCCCCTCGACATCGAGGATGTCATCCTGGATTTGAAATGCCAGCCCGATATCCTGCGCGTAGCCGTCGAGTGCTTCCCATTCGATCGGCGTCAGGCCAGGCGCGCACGCTGCCGCCAGCAGCACGCTGGCACGGATGAGCGCGCCGGTCTTCAGGCGGTGCATTGCTTCGAGATCCTGCAAACTGAGCGCGCGGCCGACCGCGGACAGATCCAAGGCTTGGCCGCCAGCCATGCCCTCGGTGCCGCTCGCGTCCGCCAGAATCTGAATCATCTTGAGGCGCGCATCGGAACTTACGCCGGCTGCGCGATCGCGTGCCAACAGCGAGAATGCCAGCACCTGCAGCGCATCGCCCGCGAGTATGGCGGTCGCTTCGTCGAAGGCGCGATGGGTGGTGGGCTGGCCGCGCCGCAGGTCGTCGTCGTCCATCGCCGGCAGATCGTCGTGCACCAGGGAATAGGAGTGAATGAGTTCCACCGCGGCGGCCGGCGCATCCAAGCAGCTCACGGCGACGCCGAGGGCTTCTCCGGTGCAATATACAAGCAGTGGTCGCAGGCGTTTACCGCCACTCAAGACCGCGTAGCGCTGTGCGGCATGCAGGCGCTGTGGACTTAAATCCGCAGCCGGCAAGATCGTGCCCAAGAAGGCTTGCACGCGAGTTTGATAACCGCGCAACCGCGCTTCCATAGCGTCCGTGCTCACGACGCCAATCTCAGCCGGCTTTGGATTCGTCGGGAGTGAAGTCTTCAATTGCGGGCTCACCGGCCTTTTTGAGCAAGATCTCAACCTTTTGTTCCGCTTCCTTGAGCGCAGTCTGGCAGGCTCGAGTCAGCATGACGCCGCGCTCAAAGGCCGCCAAACTTTCCTCGAGCGGCAGATCACCCTGCTCGAGGCGTTCCACCAAATCCTCGAGGTCGCGCATGGCCGTCTCAAAATCGGGTTGTGCTGCTTTTGCTGCTTTGTTCGTAGGCATGTTGGGAACGGTACACATGCGCTGCAATGGGGTCAAACCCGGGGCTAAAACGCCGCAATTCGAACTTCGATTCAGGGAAATACACGAGAACATTGTCAACTCGTGAGATGCGTCACAGCCTCCAGGGCACGCCGGCGCCGCATTTCGGTAACATTGCGCGTGGGAAGCTATATGCCAATTGCAAACAAATTCATGGTCGCCTGTGGCTGTCTGGGTGCCGTCATTTTGGCGACCGCTGCCTGTAGTCCACGGCGCATCCCGCCGCTGACGGTCGCCGACCTCATGGAAGATCGCGTGCTGCTCGACGGCGTGCTCATGAAGTGCAACCAGAACCAAACCAAGGCGCGCACCGATTCCGATTGTTTGAATGCGCGCATCGCCATAGAGCGCTTGGCCAGCCAAAGCGATCCCGTAAAAGAGGCAAAGCGCGCGGAGGATTTCGAGCGCAGCCGCGACCAATTGCGAACGAATCAAGAGAAGCAGCGCAAGGAACAGGACGCCAAGACGAAGGTGGACGTTTATCAGCTGCCGCTGGTACCCGTGGATCCAACGCCACCGCCGCCCTCACAGTCCCCAGAGGCTCCCGACCACAGCTCGAATCCGCCCATCGTCAGCCAGTCGACGCCTTAGCGTTTCTTCGCCTCCCGAACGTCGTAGGCACCTGCCAAGAAATAGCCGCTGGCGGTCAAGCCCCCGTTACGGCCGCGGTTGCGAGTGGTCGCGATGCTTGGTTCTGCAAACCTCGGGCGAATCCGAGCTCTTGCAGACGGCACAGCCTGCCAAAGACAAAACCAGAATTAAACAGATAAACTTCCGCATGAAGACCCCAATTAAGCGTCTGGATCAAGGAGCCGAATAATGATCAAAGTCAGCGTCATGTACCCCAACACGCCCGGTGCACGATTCGATCATGAGTACTACCGCGACAAGCACATGCCGCTGGTCAAGAGCCGGATGGGCGATAGCTGCAAGTATTACACGGTGGACAAGGGACTTGCAGGCGGTACTCCCGGTTCAGCCGCAACCTACATCGGCATGTGCCATATTTTCTGCGACTCCGTCGAGGCCTTCCAAGCCGGCTTCGGTCCGCACGCGAACGAGATCATGGCCGATATCCCCAATTACACCGATCTCGCTCCCGTGATTCAGATCAGCGAAGTGGTCGTCGAGTAAGGCCGGCGGCGCTGGGTCACACTGACGCCAGCGCGTACAGATGCATGACATAGGACAGGGTCGCCTCTGCCATGCCTTGCACCGCGGGATTGCTCGACTCGATGACGTAGTATTCGTCCGGTGCATGCGCGCGGCTGCCGTGACCGGTGCCGAAATGGCCGGCTGGGAGACTGACCGGCGCGCCGGTGAAGACACATCCCGGCCATGAGCCGGCGAGACGTGGCGACAGGCTGACCGGCATGCCCTGATGCTTATATACGGCCGTCGATGCCTTGATCAGCGATGAATTCTCGTCGGTTTGTGTGGGGTCGTAACCGCCGGTCACCTTGACCTCGATGTCGCCGTAGCCGCGCTTGGCGAGATGCGCCTTTAGCTTGGATTCGGCCTCGGCGGCGGTCTGATCCGGCACCAG
>JANYIY010000194.1 GCA_025358615.1 Gammaproteobacteria bacterium
CGTCGAGGGTCAGGTGGAAGCCATCACGCTGTTTAACACAGCGTTGACTCATGCCGACCACTCTCGAGTCATCGTTCCGAACCGTAAGGTGGTGGGCGAGATCTTGCACAACTACGGCCGAATCCGGCAGTCCGAGATTCGTGTCGGCATCGCCTACGAGTCGGATGTCGCGCTTGCGCTCGCCGTCATCGGCGATCTGGTGCGGGGCAATCCGCATGTCCTTGCGGAACCCAAGCCGCTGGTTCAGGTGGCGGCACTGGCTGATTCGGCAGTGCAAATCGTCATCAAACCGTGGGTTCACGTCGCGGACTATGGCGCGATCGCAGGCGAACTCAATGTGTCGTTGATCGAGGAACTTCGCCGTCGCGGCATTGGCATCGCGTTCCCGCAACGCGAAGTCCGCTTGATCGGCGGTGGTGACGGGTGAGGGATTTTGCGCTCGAGGTCTACTTTTCGAAGTGGGAATTCGCAGCCAAGTACAATTTAGCCGGATCGGACGGCGAGAATATGCGGCTGGGCGAGCTACACCGAGACCTTCGGTTCGCCGGCGTTGCGTGCCGAGATCGCAAATACCTACGATAGCGTGCGGCCGGAACACCTGCTGTGCTTTGCCGGCGCCGAGGAAGCGATCTATGTGGCGATGCAGGTGCTGCTGAGCCGGCGAGATCACGTCATCGTCATCACTCCGAATTATCAGGCCGCGGAGACGTTGCCGCTAAGCATTTGCGAGGTCACGGGAGTGGCACTGGACATTGAAAACAACTGGGATCTCGATCTGGATGTGCTGCGCTCGGCATTGCGTCCGAATACCAAGCTGATTTCCATCAACTTCCCCAATAATCCTACCGGCAAGATCATTCCGCATGCTGCCTTGGACGCCATCGTGGAGATCTGCCGCAGTCGCGGTATTTGGCTGTTCAGCGATGAAGTCTATCGATTGATCGAACGCGATCCGAGCCTGCGCCTGACGCAAGCGGTCGATGTTTATGAGCGCGGCATCTCGCTCAATGTGATGTCGAAGGCTTACGGATTGCCTGGCCTTAGAATTGGTTGGCTGGCCTGCAAGGACCGCGCAATGCTGGTGCGATTCGAGCGGTTCAAGCACTTCCTGTCGATTTGCAATTCGGCGCCTTCCGAAGTGCTGGCGCGAATTGCGCTGAAGGCGCGCGCGACGATATTGGCTCGAAACCGTAAAATTGTGCGCGACAATATAGGCTTGCTGAACGCCTTCTTTGCCGACTACCGGCATTTGTTCGATTGGCGCGAGCCGGATGGCGGCTGCGTGGGCTTCATTCGCTATCTTGGGGCGGAAGGAGTCGAAGAGTTCACGCGCCGGCTGGTCGAGGAGTCCGGAGTGCTTTTTCTACCGTCGAGTATTTACCGTTCGGAACTGGGACCCGTGCCCGAGAACTGCCTGCGGGTGGGCTTCGGTCATACGCATATTGCGGCTGGACTCGTGGCATTGCGTCAATGGTTTGAGCTCAATCAACGTCATTAGCCGCGTGGGAGGCATGTATGAGAGGTTTTAGAGGGATCGCATGGTTGGGCTTGGCGCTGTCATTGACGGCTTCCGCATCCTTGCTCGCTGCGCCAAGCGCGCCGGATTCGCCGGAGAGGAAGCCGGACGGCGCGTCGGACAAGGCCGACGGAAAGTTCGAGCCCTTCAAGCCTGAGGCGAAGATCAGCGGCGGCACGGTCAGCATCGGTGGGCAGAGCATCGCCTACCAAGCCATTGCCGGGACTTTAGTCGTGCATCCGAAGGATTGGGACGACGTGCCGCGCGATCCCAAGGCCGACAAAGGCGGCGCGTCTCCGGCGGATGACGCTGGAGAGGGCAAAAATCCAACCGCCGAAGCCTCGATGTTCTACGCGGCCTATTTCAAGAACGGCGGCGGACCTCGGCCGGTAACCTTCGTGTACAACGGCGGACCAGGTTCCGCGACGCTGTGGCTGCATATGGGCGCCTTTGGGCCGCGACGCATTGTGACGGCAACCGACGTGCATACACCGGCCGCGCCTTATTCGCTGGTCAACAACGCGTCGAGCCTGCTCGATGCCACGGATCTCGTTTTCATCGACGCGCCCGGCGCCGGTTTCAGCCGCATTGCCGGTAAGGACAAGGAGAAGGCCTTCTATGGCGTCGACCAGGACGCATATGCGTTTGCCGATTTCA